>JASFHJ010000208.1:0-3716 GCA_050123255.1 Dehalococcoidia bacterium | reverse complement strand
AATCATCGCTTTAACGTTATCCGGCGGAACGTCCTCGATGACGGCTCCGCTCATCATAATATAGCCGCCTCCGGGGGCGCAATCGGCGACGAGTTTTTTAACGGTATTGGTAACGTCTTCGGGAGTGCCGACGCTCAACGTGGCGATGGGCATATTTCCGGTGATGCAGCAGACATCGCCCAGGACTTTCTTGGCTTCCGCCATGTCCGTGGTATCGAATCCCCAGATTACCTTACCCTTGGGCGAGTCCTTGATGACATTCAAACGCGAGTTATAACCACCTTCAGCCCAGGGGAACGGCACGCAGCCTTCGGCAATCAGACCGTCCATGAGGTCTCTCAATTGCGGCCAGTAGAATTTCTTGTACTGCTCGTCGGACATGAAACCGTCGGCGCCTTTGTGCAGGGGGATAAACACGATGGGACAACCATTCTGCTTGGCACTGTCGACGCCCATTTTTACGGCTATCGGTGTAAACTCCTCCATGGCGCGGATAAGTTTCTCGGGCTGCCGGTACATGTCCGTGATAACGCCCCTGGTGCCCCGCAGGGTATCGCCGATGGTATCAAAGGTTACCTTGGTGCCGCCGCCCATGAATCCCGGGAAACCGGCTGCCGTCATCTTCGCCCCGAATTCACCGACAGAGCCGATCCATTTCAGGGCTTCATCGCCGGCATCCATTATCGCCTGGAGGGCGGCTTTGACCGGCGGTAGTCCGAAGGGAACGAAGGCGGCTGCGGTGAAGCCGCCGTACATTTCCGTCATGTTGGTAAAGGGGGACAGCATCTTCAGACCGTCAAGCGCCCCCATCACTCGAGGCAGCCATCCGGTCAGAAAGTAATAGGTCGGGTCAGCAATCAGGGCGTCGTACTCATCGGCCTTCATGTATTCGCCTTCGATGCACTGGTAGGAATGCTCCTTGGCTACGCCGTGACCGGGCCAGGCGTAGAGTTTATAATCGAGAGTTTCGTAAAGCTTCCCCGGCGGCGAGGTCATTATGCTGAGGTGTGCATCCGGCTGGTATTCCAGCACGTATTTGGCAGTTGAACTTACGAGTTTATCATAATCATACATGACATCGTACGGGGTCAGGCCGTCAACGTAGGCACTGAAAAAGCCGGCCATCGGTATTACCGGAACCCGGTCCGGTTGCTTCATATTAACGGCATCCAGAATTCTCTGGACTCGTTCTTTATATGCCTTCTCAGCCTCGGCATTAGCGAACTCCGCGCCTGCCGGTGAAAGCCATTTACTATCCAGGTCGGCGCGTTTTTCTGCCGGGGTCATCTCCTGCCATTCTTTTGCCATTTTTATCCTCCTTTAATCTTATCGAGAATATTAGCTAACTGGCGCTCATCCATTTTCTGGCAATAGCTACCGCTTCTACGGCGTCTTTACCATAGGTATCCGCTCCGGTATATTCTACTATTTCCGGGGTAATCTGGCCGCCACCGATCATAATACGGGTCTTTTCTCTCAGGCCGGCTTTATCGACGGCGTCGATGGTCTGTTTCATGGAGTCGTAGGCGAGTGTCAGGAAGCCGCTCAAACCGACGATCGTTGCGCCGGTTTCCTTGATTTTATCGACGATTTTTGCTATCGGCACGTCCACTCCCATGTCATAGACTTCAAAGCCGCTGACATCGAGCATGAAAACGACGATATCCTTGCCGATATCATGTATGTCGCCGGCTACCGTGGCGATGATGACCTTGCCGCCGGTTTTAGCGGTGTCTCCCCCGGAAAGTCTGGGTTTAAGCATTTCGTTGATTCGCTTCAGTATTTCACCGGAGTATACCAGATCGGGGATAAAATACGTACTATCGGCAAAACGCTGTCCCACAATCTCCATACCTTTTCCGGCATCGTCCAGGATTTTCATCGGATCCTCATTTTTACTCAACCGTTCCTCTACAATGGCAACCGCTTCATCTTCTTTTAGATCAGCTAATGCATCGGTCAGATTTATGGCCATAAATATCTACCTCCTTAGATTTATCAGGGATCATCAGGTGTAAAAAACTGATGCTATTGCGTATAATGCACCTCCCACGAATCTTTCTACAAATCTTACCTGCTTGAAAGAGATTATTCAAGGGACAAATACCCTGATAAATCGATTGTGCAATACTTAATCCCCCAACAGGGCATTAATGTTTGTTGAAATTCTCCTTTTCCGAATATATTGAACGCTGAAGAACTCAATTGCAAAATAACATGGCGGAAACATAATTGCAATACAAAATATTTTATGATATTATAGATGGATTGCAGAATTTAATACTGGGGGCAAGGGTAAGTACGCCTGAGAATTGGCCGAGACCCTGAAGGTTTCGTGAGAAAATGATATCATCCAGGTTATCGCTGCATAGTCTGATAGTTTTCTATTTCGTCGCCAGTGAAGCCAGCGTTACTGCTGCCGCTGAGAAGTTATGCCTCACCCAGCCTACCATAACCTACCATATCAGAACGCTGGAGAAGAGTATCGGGCTGCAACTGCTCGATGTTCGACGCCAGAAGGTAATCCTGACCCATGCCGGTGAAGGACTTTTCAAATACGTCAGCGAGATCTACCAGAGCATGCTCAGCGCCGAGAAATTTCTGGAAAGTCTTAAAGACAGCAGTTTACGCGTGGGCATATCTTCTACCTTCAGTTCTACCATCGTCAAAGCTGCGACAGCATTCGAGGAAGCCTATCCTGAAGTAAAGCTGATTATCAAGAACGCCTCGTCTTTCGAGGTAGCCGAAGAAGTCTATAACTCACGGGTAGACCTCGGCATCGTGGTGGGGGGTGATTACGGGAACAACAAGCTAAAGCATGTTGAGCTTTCACCCCGGGAAAAACTCGTTCTGGTGGCATCGCCCAGCAGCAATATCTGCCAGAAAGAGCGGGTAAAAATACATGATCTCTGTGGCTATCCCCTGATTTTAGGATCGGAAACCTCGGCGACACGACGGATTATCTTAAACAGGCTCAGGTTGGGCGGATGTCACATGCCGGCGCCGATAATCGTGGAAGTCAACAACTCTGAATGGGGTATCAACCTTATTAAGAGCGGCAAGGGAATGAGTATCTTTCATGATAGGGACGTTAAAGAAGAGATAGCCGAAGGACGGTTGAAAGCCCTGTCACTGAACGGCGATATCTGGGTGGGCGCCGATGCTTTACTCCGTGAAAACGCCCCGGAGCATCCCATGGTCAACAACTTTATCTCGCTGGTGAAAGAAGCCTTTATCAGCCAGAACTAAGCGTTACTTCTCGAAAACCTCTCGATATTCAAAGAGCGCCTGTCGCGGTATCATGGTACCCAGTCTAGGTGTGAAGGGTTCAGCGCGAATTCGTAGTAGGTATTGCTCATTTCCGGTCTGTCCCATTTTCCCCGCGGTAAATCGGGGTCATCGACCCGGTTCTCGGTGGATTTGCCGATGAAGATATGGCCGCCCATCATCCCGCTGATGTACCGGGGGAGTCCGTTCATCGTCATCAGAGGTTCCGCTTTCAGGCTGTAGATATCCCCGTATTTCACGGTATGTTTATAGCCGGGATTGGCTGCGTCTCCGACCGCTTCCTTTTGGAACGAGATTGGCGCTTTTTTGACCTCGAGTACTTCACCCATGTTTGCCCAGCACTGTTTGAAGATATTCTCCAGAGCAGCCGCCTGTTCACCGGTAGCTTTATCGTCGATATAGAGGACCGATGACCACTTATCGCGTGA
>JASFHJ010000207.1:0-3722 GCA_050123255.1 Dehalococcoidia bacterium | reverse complement strand
TTGCACCCCCGGGAGCGCTATTTTCGGGCGATTAGTACGAATCGCGACTGTTGTTTAGTACAGGTCCATAACAGCATCAACATTAGCCGGAATCGTTCGTTCGATGGTGACTACCGAGCCGTGCGGCGGTTTCATCTGCAAACCGAAGAACTCGTTAGCCCCGGGCGGCTGATCGAGGAAGCCCAGGGGTACCAGTATCTCCGCCTGCTCTCCCAGCTCCAGGAGATAGTCGCCGTCATTCTCACCAACAAAGCTGACGGCAAATTCTACGTTAGACTTGTGGACAAGCTGGTCGGTGTAGCTGATGACGGTCTTGTTGGTCGGGGAAGGATTCAGGTCTATCGGCTTCCCGGCGATAGCATTAGCCACGGTGAATACTATCAGGTCGGCCTGAATGTAGGGAGGGCCGGCAACGATATTATCCAACCAGATGGTAATCGGGTCGGCGCTGCCAAGATCCTCGCCGTAATGCAGTTCCACCTCGGTAACGGTCACTCCCGAATAAAGGTCGTTGTTAATGTTCAGTGTAACCAGCGTCCATGCATCCTTGGTTAGCGCCGGCAGACTGATTGTTTCTACAGCTGTAGAGCCGTCAGTTAATGCCAGCTTAAGCGTGTCGTTGCCGCTGGCACTGATGTCGGTGTCCGCCTTGATATACATGGTGACCAGGTTCTTCTGGGAAAGGTCACTGATATTACTGGTGCCGACAGCCACCGTAGAATTCGTGGTACCGTCAAATGTGGTGCTGAGAGTGAACATGTTACTATGCCCACCGCCGAAGCCCACAGTCAGTTCGGCCGTTACGCCGGTACCCGGTGTCCATGCAGTATCACAGTCATTGAGATCTCCATCCGCACCGGGGGCGCCGTAGGCGATAATCGAGCCTTTGACTTCCATGGAGCTCTTGGCTTGCTCTAGACCGGCATAGAGGGTCTCTTTGCCCTGTTCCGCGGAGAAAATCCCCGCGCTCAGCACGGCATAGCCGAACACAGCGGCCACGGTTACGAAGGCGATAAGAATAATAGCCGTTTCCAGACCCGTCATGCCCTTCTGTTTCCCGTTAGCTCTTGATAGAGCTTTGATTAATCTATTAATCATAGTTACTCCTTTTTTCTAATCTTAAGGTTTATCCGGTTGTGCTTACGCTGCTTACTCGATTTCACATGAGCACCACCTCCTTCGTGCGACGGTACCTGGTTTTCCACCTCGGAGTTTCACGGGGTGAATAATCGGGATAGCCGGTACGGGGTTCCACACCGGATATTACCGGCAGAAAGCCGGCGTTCCCGCCCTACCGCCTGAGCCAGGAAATTACGCCATTCACATGATAAATTCCTCTGGTAAATGTTTTACCTCAATTTAGGTTTTTGAACTCACAGGCGGGTCACAGAATCGGGATTAAGATTTACAAATACATCACATATCCGTACACGCTATTTCGTATGAACCCGGTTCCAGCCATAACCTGAAGTCATGATGTAGAATCCAGTTTTCAGGTCATCAATACGGCAATCCGCTGGTTCCGAATTTGTGGGTTATAGCTGTACAACTATTAGCGCAATTACAGTTGAGGATTGAGGTATTTTACGCTTGAAGTAATACGGGGAAGGGATATCTGAGAGATATGGGTATATTATGTAGACTTTTTATTAACGAGGTATTCTTCCAAATCACTCTTTTGATTGGATTTTTAATTGATTACTTTTTCTTCAGGCTACGGCAACGCGGCTTCTGATGAAGATTCAGGCCCGGATATTTTGCCATAGCCTTAATAGTAAAGATAAAATATCACCGACCTGTAAAAGGTCAGTGATACTCATTTATACGAATAAATTTTTCCAATTGTCAGATTAGTAAAATCACCTTTATGTTTCCGGTTGTATCCGTAAAGGATAGTAATACTCTACCCGTATCGTTTTCCACTAAAAGCTTAACCGAAATACTAGTGTTTGACTGACCTTCCGCCATCCTGGGGGAAAACCTGACCGGTGATGTAGCTGGAAGCATCCGAAGCCAGGAGTACCGCCAAACCGGCGAGTTCATCGGCTTCTCCACCACGGTTCATCGGGATATCTTCGAGGGTTTTATTTCTCCTTTCCTCCATAGCTGCCGTTTGCTGCGCATCGGGAGGGGTCATTGGTGCGGGATTATCATGGCCCAGTTCGGAACGATGAATACCCGGGGCGATACAATTAACCCGGATATTGTATTTAGCATACTCGATGGCGGCGACCTGGGTCATAATGTTGATCCCTGCCTTGGCCGCGCAGTAAGCGATCGGAGCAATTTCCGGGATTTCCGCCCTGATACCGGCCGTAGACGAGGTGTTGATTATCGCCCCTTTATTCTGTTTTATCATAACGGGCAGGACGTATTTTAATACCAGGAAAGGCGCCCTGAGGTTGGTGCTGATGATGATATCGAAATCGGCGATGACTTCCTCGTGTATCGGACGCTGAGGCCTGGCAATACCGGCGTTATTGAACAGGATATCTATGCGGCCGAATTTCTTTACCGTCTCATCGACCATTCTCTTGATATCTTCTTCCCTGGTCATATCGGCGGATATTCCCAGAGTCTTAACCTGATATTTTTCCAGGATATCCAGCGTTTCATCGATCTTCCCCTGGTCCCGGGCAGCTATGGCGACATCAGCCCCGAAGGCGGCAACGGCTTCGGCGTAGGCGCGGCCGATACCACGACTGCCTCCGGTAATAAGAGCGGTCCTGCCGGTAAGATCGAATATTCCTTTATCAGTCATCTAATTCTCCTTTTCATATTAATATAAATCCATTACTAATAATCAAACTTTCGATTATTAATAATTACACATACCCCCGTATATTTGATGTTATGTATTTTCCAGAATTTATTTGAATATAGTGTATTTGGCCGTGTGAATTATACAATTTTCATCATATGCAAACAAGAAATTGGTGCTTGCTATACCGAAGTAAAAACACCGGCTATTGACAACCGGCGTCATGATAATTGGGGGAGGCGGGGAAGAGGCATCCTCTACCGTACCTGCCAAATCCTGCGGTAACAAAGACAGGCTTATGCAATTTGATTATCTATAAAGGGACGGCTAGCCGGGTATTTCCACAGTTACCACGGTTCCTTCACCCGTGTTCGAATGTACGGTTAAGGTCCCGCCGACCAGCTGAGTGCGTTCCTGCATGCCGGTCAAACCCAGCTTGCCGTCTCTGGCCATATCACCGATATTTTCAGGAACCCTGAAGCCCTTCCCGTTGTCGGTTACGTTAATTCTCGTTACTTTTTCAGTGAACTCTATGCTTATTTGCGCTTTTGTCGCACCGGAGTGACGCCAGACATTTCTCAGAGCCTCCTGCGTGATGCGGAACAGCGCTATAGCCACCTCTTCCGGAAGATACCTTTCTTCACCGGTAACTTTTACTTCGGTAAGTATCCCCGAGTGTTCGGAGACATCGGCAGCCAGCCACTCTATTGCCGGCAGTAATCCCAGGCGGTCCAGGGCTGCCGGTCGCAAATCCTGACTCAGGCGGCGTACCCCTTTCAAGATGCTATCAGTCTGATGCCACAGTTCTTCAAGGCGTACCCGGTTCTCCTCCGACATCCCCCCTTTTTTTGAAGCCAGGGAATCCAGCTGCCGGGACAATACGACCAGTGCCTGAATCGTGTCGTCGTGCAGTTCATGTGAAATACGTTTTCGCTCTTCTTCCTGTGCTTTGGTGGCCTGT
>JASFHJ010000206.1:0-3725 GCA_050123255.1 Dehalococcoidia bacterium | reverse complement strand
AAGGTGATGGAGGTGGATAAAACCCAGTAACATTGTTTCCCCAAACGTCCAGCCGGTTTCCTCCAGTATTTCACGGTGAAGCGTTTCTTCCAATAATTCGGCTCCTTCTCTACGTCCGCCGGGAGTTATATGGAAGTGTTCTTTCCTATCGCAGACCACCATTACCGTTTCATCACGCAATAATATTCCACGAACAGAAGATACGTACCGTAAAGGCGGAAGTACATCACTCAGGTAATAGGTAATGGTCAAGGGAATGCGTCCTTCATCCCAGGTTGCTGAACCTTCGGCGATTTTTCTACCTGAGGCCAGGTATTGAGAGAGTTCGGGCTCTATCTTATCCATGTTAAAGACTCCCCTTCCTATTTAAGTGAAGAGGCCGGTAAAAAGCAAGAGGGGCATCAGCCCCTCTTAGAATCTTTTATTTTTTACTCGTTTATCCCCGCAGCGTGGCTCCCAGTTCGCCGGTTAATCTCTTGAGTATCTGCGCCTGTACCTTGTTGACCTCTTCGTCGGTGAGGGTGTGGGTGGGCGATTGGTAGACCAGACGGTATGCCAGTGATTTCTTCCCGGCTTCCACCTGCTTGCCGGCATATACGTCGAATAACTTGACCTCGCTAACGAGCGAGAAATTACCGATGATGTCCAGGATGCTCTGATGGGACACACCGGCGTCTACGACTACCGCCAGGTCGCGGTAGGTGCTGGGGAAACGCGGTACCGGACTGTAGGGCTTTTCCCCGGTAGCAAAGGCCAAAAGGGGATTGATATTAACCTCGAAGAGGCAGGTGGTTCCGGCAATCTCGAAGGCATCGGCCACTTTGGGATGCAGTTCGCCGATAACCCCCAGTTTAACCGTCATGCCGTTATCTTTAACGACAATCGCCGCCTGCCGGGAGGGATGCAGTCCGTGGTCGTTACTTCTTTCAAAGCTGACGGCTATACCAAGACGGTGGAACAGACCTTCGATTACTCCCTTTACGTCGTAGAAGTCGAAAGCGCCGTCGCCTCCGAACCAGGTATTTTCTACTCTCGCCCCGTTCATTATTCCGCCGAGTACTTCCGGTTCGGCGGGAAGTCCCCTTTCTTCTGCGACGAATATCTTACCCAATTCGAAAAGCCTGATGCTGCCGTCCTCATGTTTCCGGTTGGCTGCCAGCGTTCCCAGCAGGTGGGGACGCAGGCTGCCGCGCAGGTATTCCTGCTCCGCCGACATCGGGTTAGCGATATGAGGCGGCATTGGCTCCGGCGGTTGCTGGTCGCCGGAAATACGGCGCATCATTTCCAGGCTGGTCAGCGTATAGGTCATGATTTCGTAAAAACCCATCCCGGTAAGGTCACGCCGGATTTCCCTGATGATGTCCACGGCCTTGTCCGGGGTGTGACTGGGTATGGGGTCTTTGAACAAGGTGGTGGGAATCTTATCATAACCGATGATACGGGCCACCTCTTCTATCAGGTCGACGTCCTGCTTTATATCGCTGCGCCAGTAGGGTACCGTGGCGTTAACCTTGTCGCCTTTACTCGTGCATGTAAAACCCAGTGCGTTAAGCGCGTCCAGTATCTGCTTTACCGTAACTTCTATGCCCAGCCACCGGCTTGTCTTGGCGGCGGTAACGGATACCGTGATTGGTTTTTCTTCGCCGGGATAGATATCCATGATACCTCCGGTGATTTCTCCGTCGCCGAGTTCGGCAATCAATTTAGTAGCATGTCTCAGAGCCGGTATGGTCATCCCGGCGCTGATGCCGCGCCCGAAACGCATCGAGGCCTCACTGCTCAGCCCGAGATAATTGCTCGTGTAGTGATTGCTGGCGGCGTTGAAACTGGCGGCTTCCAGCAGGATATTCGTGGTAGCTTCGGTGACTTCGGTGTTCAGGCCCCCCATAACGCCAGCGATAGCAACGGTTCTTTCGCCGTCGCCGATAACCAGCATATTGTTGGTCAGTTTCCGGTCGACGCCATCGAGGGTGGTAAAATCCTCACCCTCGTCGGCCCGCCGCACGAATATCTTTTTATTAGCGATGGTATCGTAGTCGAAAGAGTGCAGGGGCTGCCCGTATTCCATCATGACATAGTTGGTGATATCGACGACGTTATTAATCGGGCGCTGACCGCAGGCAATGAGCCGTTCCTGCAGCCAGGCGGGAGAATCCTTGATGGTCACGCCGGTAATCAGGGTGGCGGTATACCTCGGGCAAAGGTCGGGGTCTATTATTTCTATATTTATCTTATCCTCGATGAGAGTTTCGGTTTCCAGGTATTCTATCTCGGGTATGTGCAGTTTTTCTCCGGTGATGGCCGCCACTTCCCGGGCGATGCCCACCACCGAAAGGCAATCGGGGCGGTTGGCGGTGACATCCAGGTCCAGTATCGTGTCACCCATGTAGTCGCTCAGCGGTATGCCGACGGCGGCTGTTTCAGCTAACACCAGGATACCTTCGTGGTTGTCCGAGATGCCGAGTTCTTTCTCGGAGCAAATCATCCCGCTGGAGGCGACACCCCTTATCTTGGCGGTCTTCAGTTCCTCTACGTCGCCGTTGTAGGGATTTATCAGACGGGCGCCGACGCGGGCGAAGGCTATCCTGTCGCCGGTTTTCAGGTTGGGAGCGCCGCAGACCACCGTTTCTTCCTCGCCGCCAAGGTCTACCGTCGCCAGGCGTAGCCGGTCGGCATTGGGATGGGCGTTTACCGCCGTTATCTGCCCCACGATGACGTTATCCCAGCCGCCGCCGATATCTTCAACTTCCTCGGCCTCGAATCCGGCCAGCGTCAGCTTTTTCGCCAGTTCGTCCACCGGCAGGTTGATATCTACGTAATCTTTCAGCCAGTTAAGCGGTATAATCATCAATCTGTCCTAAAACTGTTTTAAATATCGCAGGTCGTTATTATAGAAAATACGCATGTCCTCGACTCCGTAGCGGAGCATGGGCAGCCGTTCCAGTCCCATACCGAAGGCGAAGCTGGAATATTCCTCCGGATCGATGCCGCCGCGCCGGAGCACCTCGGGGTGGGTCATACCGCAGCCGAGGATTTCCAGCCAGCCGCTGCCGCTGCAGATACGGCAGCCTTCGCCCTTGCAGGCCAGGCAATCGATGGCTATTTCGGCCCCCGGTTCCACGAAGGGGAAATAATCGGTGCGGAAACGGATTTTCCGCTTCGGCCCGAAGTACCGGTGCACGAACTCAAAGAGGACGCCCTTGAGGTCGCCCATGGTGATGCCCTTATCAACCGCCAGTCCGTCAATGTTATGGTATATATTAAGGTGGGTGGCGTCGGTGGCCTCGTAACGGTACACCCGGGACGGCTCGATAGTACGGATGGGTGGCTTCTTCGTTTCCACAATCCGGGCGCTGACGGCCGTGCCGTGGGTGCGCAGCAGCATCCTGCCGTACTTGTCCTCTACATCGCTGTCCACCCAGTAGGTAGACATGTCATCGCGGGAGGGGTGTTCGGCGGGGATGTTCAAAGCCTCGAAATTATAGTAGTCCCACTCAACGTCGGGGCCTTTGATAATCTGGAAACCCATGGAGATAAAAATGTCGCATATTTCGTCGATGGCTTCGTTAATGGGGTGCAGGTGTCCCCGGGGAACCGGACGACCCGGCAGGCTGATATCGACGCTTTCTCCGGCGGTTTCCGACTTCAACCGGGCATCGCGGAAGGACCGTCCTTTCTCCTCGGCGCTGTTTTCCAGGAGGGCTTTGGTCTTGTTCGCGGCGGCT
>JASFHJ010000205.1:0-3740 GCA_050123255.1 Dehalococcoidia bacterium | reverse complement strand
TCGGATTAACGGTACCTATGCCTCGGAGAACGAGGTTTTTCTCACCGGCATCCTTAAAAAAGAGTGGAATTTCGAAGGCTTTATCGTATCGGATTGGGGGGCGGTGCATAATACGGTTCCGGCCGCTAACGCCGGTGTGGATATGGAAATGCCCGGACCGGCACGCTGTTTCGGTGAAGATCTGGTAGATGCCGTAAACAACCGAGAAGTTAGTGAGGAAACCATCAATAACAAGGTCCGCCGCATATTAAGTATTATCGATAAATCGGGAACATTCGATAAACCTCTCGAAGTGTCCGGCGGAACATCGGATACGCCGGATAACCGGAAGCTGGCGCGGGAAGCGGCACAGGAAGCCGTTGTCCTTTTGAAAAACGATTCCGGCATCCTGCCGCTGGACAGGAATAAGGTCAGGTCCGTGGCGGTTATCGGCCCCAACGCCGGCGAAGCCCGGATACAGGGCGGCGGCAGCTCTAAGGTAAATCCTTACTATGCGGTAACTCCGCTGGAAGCAATCCGGGAAAAATGCGGCGATGCCGTGGATGTCAGGTATGAAATCGGCTGCCGGAACAATCGTCTGACCCTGCCCGTGAGGTTGGAGTACCTGCTGCAGCCCGGCGATGGTAAAGAAAAGGGTTTATTCGGTGAATATTTCAACAACCGCGAGCTTTCCGGTGTGCCGGTTTTAACCCAGGCGGAGCAAAAATTCACCATGAGTATCGGCGGCGTTACCGGTCTGAAGCCGCCGGGCGTTGTCACGGATGAAGGAGATTTTTCGCTGAGATTGTCCGGCAGGTTCGTGGCGCCGGTGACGGGCAATTACGCTTTCGGCTTACTCGCTAATGGCCTGGGGAAGATTTATATCGACCAAAAAATCGTGGTGGAAAGAAGTAAGAAGGGGGCGGATGCAGACGAATTTTTCGTGAGACGGGAATCCGTCGGGGAATACCGGATGGATGCGGGGCGAATCTATGATATCAGGGTGGAATTTATCGCCCAACCGGGCATCGACAGTTTGATGCCGCGGCATTTCCGCCTGGGCTGTTCACCGCCTCTCACCGCCGACGCTATGGAACGGGCGGCTCGGGCAGCGGCACGGGCTGATGCAGCCCTGGTATTCGTGGGACTGAATGACGAGTATGAGAGCGAGGGCTGGGACCGGGAAGATATGGGATTGCCCGGCGCTCAGGTTGATTTGATCAGGTCGGTAGCCGGAGCCAACAGGAACACGGTCGTGGTCCTCAACAACGGTTCGCCGCTGTCCGTGAGCGAATGGATTGATGATGTACCCGGAATAGTCGAAGCCTGGTTTCCCGGGCAGGAATGCGGCAATGCTATTGCCGACGTTTTATTCGGAGACGTTAATCCGTCCGGTAAACTGCCGGTGTCTTTCCCGGTGAGGTACAAGGATAATCCCGCCTTTGAAAATTACCCCGGCAATGACGGTAAGGTTCTCTACGCCGAAGGTGTCATGGTGGGTTATCGGTACTACGACACCAGGAAAGTCGAGCCGATGTTTCCGTTTGGCTACGGGTTGTCCTATACCTCCTTCGAATATTCCAGTCTGCAAGTGGCGTCGGAGGTGAAGCGGGGTGATATCCTGAAAGTCAAAGTGGATGTCGCCAATACCGGGAGCAGGGCGGGGAAAGAGGTCGTTCAGCTTTATATCCGGGATATCCGGTCCAGCCTGCCCAGACCGGACAAAGAGTTGAAAGGCTTTGAGAAAGTATCGCTGGAACCCGGTGAAACCGCGACGGTAGAGTTCGAGATAGGTAATCGAGACCTGTCTTACTATGATCCCGATATCAGGGACTGGGTGGCGGAGGCGGGGGAATTCGAGGTACTGGCAGGAAGATCTTCGCGTGATATCAGGTGCAAGGCATCATTCACGTTGAAAGAACAGGCGGAAAAGTATCGTAACGGGTAAGATTAGTTGGCCCAGACGTTGCTGAGGGTGGTGATATACTGTTCGAGTTTCGGCTTTTTCTTGCGGAGGACGGAGACAGGCTGCAGGGCCAGTTGCATCGTTTTATTATGTATCTCGCCTTCCTGGCAGACCGGGCAGTAGAATATCTCGGTATTGACGCTGCCGCTGATGATTTCTATTCTGCTATTACAACGGGGGCACGTTACCGTGATATATCCGTAGGTCATTGCCCTTCCTCCTGTATTAGCCGTGATTCTATTCTTATTGTATCTTTCCTTTGTGGTTAAAACATCGCCTGATAGTACCGGTTCACCCATTACTATCGTCCTATTTTATGACCGTATTTCTGATGAATCGATGGTATTAACCCTCAATTTCTCTGGGTTATTACCCGCAGTTTTCGCATAAATGTTGATGGATGTAATATTCACGGTAGATGAAAAGGGTTGGAGAATAATGGTAAATAAACACCGCAGGGGGAAGCATCAATGCCTTGATGTACTTCCCCCCTCCAGTGAGGTAAGCGGAAAAAGCGGATACCATTATTATATTTCTGGTTCGGCGGTGAAATCATCGTTCTAAATACCTAAATGCCACACGACGGATACTTGATAACAGTACTTACTGGGAAAATGTCGTAAGGTTGGTACAGATGAGGATATCTAGGTTATCAGCACCAGTCCCATGCGTAAACCGTAGGGGACTTCCTCCGGTGATGTCTGCCGCCCGATGGGATAAACATCCCAGCCCACGCGGGTAGCTGTCATGAAAGCGTCTATCCCGACGGCTTCCATCGATGACCTGGCCTGTTCCGGATAGCGGCATGGTTTACCCTCTTCCAGGGCCTGGCATTCTTCATCGGGACAGAAAAGGGTCTTGCAGTTAGTAGCGCCGAAAGCAACCGCCAGATAGTAGCCGTCGTAGAAGGCCTGGGTTTCGATCCTGGCTACAATATCGTTGATTTTCTTTACATAAGGCAGGCGAAGGGCTCTTTCTCTGGCTTCCGGTCCGGCTATTTCGTTGGCGGGTACCTCTATCTTGGCAAGTATCCCGTACCGGAATTTTTTAACAACCGTTCGCGTCATATCGATAGGCATGGCGTAAGGGGGACAGCTGGCATTGGTGCCGTAGCGGTTGCACATGGGGTACATGCACTTGGCGATAACGCGTTCATCAATGACTACGGAATCAGCCCTGATGACTTTGGCGTCGGTAGCCCCCAGTTCCACCGCCATCTTTTTATATTTAGCCAGGTCTTTTTGAAGTCGGTCTTTGGGTAATTTCCCGATAGGTGTTGCGGCCATACTCGCCACCTCCGCTGTATATAGGAGTAGAATCATTCTACATGGAAAAGTACAGGTCCATTAAGATGCTGAGAACCCGCATCGAGTCCTCCAGCGGTTTGACTCCGGGGTCGTCATTCACCATGATTTCGAGCTGACTCTCGATGTCTTCAGCCAGGTTGGTAATCATCTTTCTCAGTTCACCAGTATCCGGGTTGTTTTTCAGGGCTTTGACCTGGCTTATTATCTCATCGGAGGCAACGGGATCAAGCTGGTCGAGGGTCATGGAAAACTGTAATCCTCTCAGTCCGTCCAGAACTCCCCGGGCTTTTCTATCCTGTTCTTCCTGTAATCTCTTGCGGTCTTCGTGCTCTTCCTGCTGACGGGTGAACTTTTGCTGTAGTTTCAGCAATTCATCCATTCCGTTCTCTTCTTCGGTCATGTCACCCAACCTGTCTCGATATCTTAATCATAGTATACAGCCTTCACGGCTACAAAACAAAGTCGTTTACCGCAGTACTATGGGTTGA
>JASFHJ010000204.1:0-3755 GCA_050123255.1 Dehalococcoidia bacterium | reverse complement strand
TATCCCCTTGATATCCGGGTTTTCGATGAGTTTGTCCCCCACACCTCCACCGCCGTTGACCACGTTCCAGACGCCGGGCGGGAATCCGGCTTCATCAACCAGTTCGGCAAGTCTCCGGTGGCTCAGGGGCACTTCCGGAGAGGGTTTTACGACCACGGTATTACCGGTAGCGATGGCGTAAGGTGCCGACCACAGCGGTATCATGAAGGGGAAGTTGAAAGGGCCGATTATCCCGAAAACCCCCAGCGGCTGGCGGATTACGTACTCGTCGATGCCGGTGGCGATATCTTCCAGGTTATAGCCCATCATCATGGAGGGGATACCGCAGGCAACCTCGACATTCTCGATACCGCGCCTCGTTTCACCGCGTGATTCGTCAATGGTCTTACCGTGCTCCTGGGTTTGTATCCGGCTCAACTCCTCGAAATTCTCTTCCAGCAGCTGCTTGAGTCGGAAAAGATAGCGCGCCCGGCTAACCGGGGGAGTCTGTCGCCAGGAAGGGAATGCTTCGGCGGCCGCTCTGACGGCGGCATCCACTTCTTCCGGGGTGGAATCCGGAGTTCGGGCAACTACATCTCCGGTGGCGGGGTTTAAGACGTCGGATATTTTGGTCGATCTAGAATCCACCCACTCACCGTCGATATAATTCTGTATCTTGACTACTTCTTTAATGGGTTCTTCCAGTAATGCCATGTTTTTCCTCTTTCTCTGTTCCAGTATTTCTTAAGCGTTGTAGGCTTTCATATACAGGTCGATTATTTCCTCTTTTGACGCCGGGCGCGGATTGTTCGCCGGGCTGCCGCTGGCGATAGCGTCCTCAGCCATCCGGGGCGCCATTTCTTCCAGCTTTTCTCTGGTCACCCCCAGTTCCGGGAGGGTGGCTATTTTTATGTCCTTAACCAACCACCCTACCGCCTCTACCGCCATAGCGGAGGCTTCCATCTCGTCCTTACCTTCGATGTTTTGCCCCATCAGCGAAGCCATATAGGCATACCGGGCAGGATTACCCGGGTAACTGAACTCCATGACCTCTTTCAGCAGAGCGGCGTTGGAAGCGCCGTGCGCTACGTGGAAATAGGCACCGATGGGACGCGACATCCCGTGCACCAGGGCCACCGAAGAATTGCTGAAGGCAATGCCGGCGTATAAAGAACCGAGCATTGTCCTTTCCCGGGCTTCGACGTTATCGCCGTCCTCCCAGGCCGGCTTCAGATACTGGTATAACAAGACGATAGCCGACAGGCAATACATATCCGTCATCGGTTGTGCTTTGACGGATACATAAGCCTCGATGGCATGGGTTAGAGCGTCGATTCCCACCGCCGCCGTCAGCGCCGGGGGACAGGAAAGCGTCAGCATGGGATCGACGATTGCCAGCCGGGGCATCACTTTGGGACTGCTGATGAGCATCTTGACGCTGGTTTTTTCATCGGTGATGATAGTATAGGGAGTAACCTCGCTCCCGGTTCCGGCGGTGGTCGGCATCGCCACCAGCGGAATACCATCCTTTGCGACCTTACCGGCGCCCATATAGTCCTCGATGGAACCGGGGTTCGTCATCATGATGCTGATAGCCTTGGAGGTATCGATGGGGCTGCCGCCTCCTACCGCCAGGATAAATTCGGCGTCGCTTTCCCGGCAGGCCTTCAGCCCCTCGTCAACGTAATCGCAGGTGGGTTCCGTAGCGACACCATCGTAAACGCTGTACCGTATATCACTTGTTTCCAGCGCCTTGATTATGGAGTCGAACACCGGCAAACCGGTCATCACCTTGTCGGTAACGATAAGTCCTTTCTTTATACTGAGCTTGTTAAGTTCGCTGCCGATGTGGTCCGCAGCTCCGGAACCGTAGACAATGGGGGGAACTGAGAATGATTTCACCGGTAACATAGATTCACGTCCTTAAATAGCATTGAAAGGGTTCTGGCTGTTTCCACCCGGTATCTCGGGCACATTCCAATATATACCATCATATATATGAAGTCAATTTAAGAAAAAGGTAGTAAAAATGAAATTCGCTTTCACCAAACGAAATCCTTTTCAGCGCCCTGACTGGGTTGCCCTTGACGATGTGTGCTATTCCATTATAATAGCAATTAATCCGGCGGATATTTCACCTGAAAACCTGCAAAGTCGCGATTTATGTCCAAAGGAAAATTTGCTAAAACATCCAAGAGTATTGTCTAATATGCATTGCCGCAGGTGTTCGGTAAATTTTATCACGTCAGCAGGAGCATAATGGATCTGGGATTAAAAGATAAGATAGCCCTGGTAACCGGAGGCGGCAGTCAGACAGGATTCGGTAAAGGGACGGCGCTGGTCCTGGCCAGAGAAGGCTGTAACGTTATCATAATCGATAAAGACGTTGCCGGTACCGAAAAAACCGCCGACGAAATAGAAGCCCTGGGCCGGAAAGCGCTGTCTTACGAGGTGGACATCACCCGGAGCAAGGAAGTTAACGATGCCGTTAAAGACTCCCTGGAAAAATTCGGGAAGATAGATATCCTGGTTAACAATGCGGGCAGGTCCACCCCGCCCAAATTGTTCGTCGATAAAACGGAAGAGGAATGGGCCCCCGACCTGGATATCAACCTGAGAGGGGTGCTGATTTGTACCAAGGCGGTCCTGCCGCAGATGCTGGAGCGTAAAAAAGGCTGGATCATCAATATATCAGGGGGCGTAGGCATTATGGGCATGGCTACCTCCACAATTTACAGCGCCGCTAAAGCCGGCGTCATAGCATTCACCAGAGCCCTCGCCAAGGAGGTTATTTCACAGGGCGTCTGGGTCAACAGCGTCAGCCCGGGTTTGGGCGATACGAACTTCCTGCGCTCGAGTAACGTCTTGAAAACTGAAGAGACCCCGCCGGAATTTCTCAAAGCCGTCTCGGCGAGTATCCCCCTGGGACGCGTGACTTCTCCCGAGGATATCGGCAACATGGTCGCCTTTCTAGCCTCGGAAGTATCCAGCGATATCGTCGGACAGGTTATCGATGTGGACGGCGGGGCAATCATAAAATTCTAATAGTTTAAAGGAGAGTAAACATGGAACTGGGATTAAAAGGTAAAGTAGCCCTGGTTACGGGAGCCGGCAGCCAGATAGGCTTCGGGAAAGCCATCGCTGTGGCTCTCGCCAAGGAAGGCTGTGACGTCATCGTCAACGACCTCAATCCGGAAGGCGCTCAGCAGACGGCGGCGGAGATTGAGAAACTGGGCCAGAAAACCATGGCTATCCAGGCCGATGTCACCAAGGGCGACGCCTGGGAAAAGATGGTAAAAGAAATCCTGGACAAGTTCGGGAAAATAGACATACTGGTGAACAACGCCGGGGGCTGTACCCCGCCCAGACCTTTCCTGAAGATGACCGACGAGGACTGGGATTTTGATATCGACGTTAACCTGAGAAGCACGCGTAACGGCACCAAGGTCGTTCTGCCTCTCATGATAGAACAAAAGGGCGGGAAAATAATCAACGTCACTTCCGGGGCGGGGATTCACGGCGGCATGTTCACCGCCGGATATTCCGCCGCCAAGGCAGGTATCATCGCTTTCAGCATGTGCGTCGCCAAAGAATCCGCTCCCAGCGGCGTTAACATCAACTGCGTCTCCCCCGGCCTGGCCAATACGGGCTTTGCCAAGAACGCCCCTCCCGGCATGCTGGACAACGTTGTTAAGACAATACCGATACGCCGGCTGACGGAACCGGAGGACATCGCCAACGCGGTGGTATTCCTGGCTTCGGATGCCGCCAGCGAT
>JASFHJ010000203.1:0-3768 GCA_050123255.1 Dehalococcoidia bacterium | reverse complement strand
ATGTCCGCTGCTCAGGCTGCTCTCGCGAGACTGGATGAGGAAACCGGCGCCGAGTTGGAGAATCCGGTAAGTATATATATCTATGCCACCTCCGCCGACCTGCGCGGCGCGATGGTTTTCCCCCAGGAGTGGACGGGAGGAGTCGCTTTCACGCGTTACGGTATAATCGCCATCGGCATAGGAGACAATCCGGATGATATCGAATGGGGTAAAAGGGCAATCGCCCACGAGCTGACGCATCTGGTCGTTCACCAGGTTACGTTTAGTCCTTACAGCGATATCCCGACCTGGCTGGATGAAGGCCTGGCGATGAACTCCGAAGGACCTTTGCAGTTTTATTTTGCCAATATGCTTTATAGTGCCTACGAGGATGATGCATTCATATCGGTACGCAGTCTGTCCAGTCCTTTTTCCACCGATACCAACAAATCGTTGCTATCATATGCCCAGAGCTACGAGCTGGTAAGATATCTAGTGAACGAATACGGGCGGGAGAAGATGTTTGAACTGCTGAATACCTTTAGACAGGGCAGCGGATATGATGAAGCGCTGCTGACAGTATACGGATTCGACATGGACGGACTGGACACACTCTGGAGAGATGCCTACATTCCGGTCAGCGTCAACTGATGTTATTTCTTGTTGCCTGATACTATTCTTAGCGGAGCTTCTTCGGCTTTTGCCGACATTTCTTCGTTGTTGACAAAACGCAGCTTGGGAGCTTTCTGATACCAGGTGGCGCCGCATTGAATACACTCGGCGTATACGCCGTAGATATCACACTCCAGCGAAACGTCTCCGCCGCACCTGTTACAGGCCTTGATTCTGATCAGAGTGAGCATGCCTCTCCTTGTTTCGGGAAATCCGTACTTCGGGATATTCCCGATAAACTTCTTTCTGATGATATGGGCTGGTGTGGTTATTTGAAATCCAGTAAACCCTTATTCTGATTGACCCGTCCTCTCAAATGAAATAATGGTTATTACCCAGTATTTAAGTAATACAGCCTGATGTTATGAGTAATTTTTAGTCGGTTTGCCATCCGGGAGTGTATCGGTGTAGACTAGTCTGGCATGAAGAAACCGGAACGTACCAGGTACAGCGCCCTGACGATTCACGATATGCCGGTTTCCGACCGGCCGAGGGAAAGACTTCAGAGGCTGGGGGTGGAAGCACTATCGGCGCAGGAAATCCTGGCGGTTATCCTGGGGAGGGGAATTGCCGGCGAATCGGTGATGGTTACCGCCCAGAGACTTCTCAGCCGGTTCGGCGGACTCAAGGGAATCACCGAGGCCTCTCTCGAACAGCTGTCCGGTGTACGGGGTATCGGTATCGCCAAAGCCGCTCAGATCAAGGCGGCGGTGGAACTGGGGAATCGCGCCGACGGTCATTCCGGGGAAGGCAGTAATCCTCCGGTAAAAACGCCTGAAGATGTTGCCGAACTGGTAAAACCCAGGCTGAAGAACAAGAAAAAAGAATACTTCCTGGCACTTCTGCTGGATACGAAGAATCATTTGATTAAGACTGCGGAAATATCGATCGGCAGTCTGGATAGCAGTATCGTCCACCCCCGTGAAGTGTTTAAAGAAGCCATATCCGCCAGCGCGGCCGGGGTAATCTTCGTTCACAATCATCCTTCGGGGGATACCGAGGCCTCGGAAGACGATATCCAGCTTACCAAACGCCTGGCCGAAGCCGGTGAAATCGTCGGCATTGAAGTCCTCGACCATATTATCATCGGATACCCCGCTTTCCTCAGCATGAAGAGGGAAGGACTTTTCTAGCATTCCGGCTCAGCGCCACCCCGGTACTTTAGTGTCATTGAACCATAGTATCCCGCAATCTATAATAACAGTGGATATTGTAAGGAGGTCCGGGTTGATGAAGAAAGTGATGATAACGTTGACTCTGGTGGTATTGCTGGTTCCATTTACCGCCTGTGAGGAAGAACTGCCCGCCGGCGAGGAGCTGATGAGCCGGGTGTTTGAGGCGATGGAGGAGGTGGATTCCTATAAAGAGGAAATGGACGTTACCATGCAGTTTTATTTCGAGGGTGCCGACTATACCCCGGATATGCCGCTTTCCGCGGACATCGCCGCCGGTTCGCTGGTTATTCTTGATGTAGCCAGCGAAGAAATGGCCATGACCATGGAGTGCGATGTGTCCGGTGAAGACGAAGATTTCACCATGAAGATAGAAATTGCTATATACCTGGTTGACGGGATGCTCTATACTCTGCTGGACGTACCGATGATGCCGAGTGAATGGAACAAGTCGCCTTTGCCCGAGGGTTACTGGGGACAGATGAGCTGTGCCGAAATGCAGATGAAATTACTGGAAGCAGCCGATTTTGAGGTCATCGGGAAAGAGCGTAAAGAAAATGTAGAGTGCTATGTCGTTCAGATGGAACCCGATCTCGTCCAGCTATTCAAGATGATAATCGAGCAAACTCTGTTACCGGCAGGAGCGACATTAGATGCGGAATTCGATATGAGCACCGATATGGTCAAGAATTGCTCGGTTAAAATGTGGATTGATAAAGAAGAATACCTGATTATCTACGCCGAAGCACAGTTTGATATGGAAGTTACACCGGAAATGTTTGGCGAGTATGGCGAAGAAGGCATGATGAGTGCCAATGCCACGATGAATATGAGGGTGTACGATTATGATCAGTCGGTGGAAATCATCCTGCCGGAAGAGGCGGAAGAAGCCACAGAAAGTCTCATGTAATAATCATATTAAGACTGATAAAAGCGGGTTAAGAATTGATGAGCCAGGCATCCGGGACCAGATGCCTGGCTTACTCCAATAAAGGAGGCCATAGAGGTCAATTTTCTAAATATTATCAATTGTTAAATCGATAATTAATATTGATTAGTCGATATTTACCGTTTCTTTTTCAGCAGCGAGAATTTGCCCTTCCTGTTCAGGGCTGAGTTCGATACCCAGCAGGCGTAATCTTTCCACAATATCCAGGTCTTTAGACCTGTTTTTCCGGACAAAGGTCCGGATAACTTCTTCGCCGAGAGCGGTCAACCGGAAACCGGTGGTAGGGTGCCCCTTGATGTACCCTCGTTTTACCAGGGAGTTATATAAAAAGCCGATGTATTCGCTGGTGATATCCAGGGGACCGGACGATAGTTTCCGGCCGGTGTGTTTATTCATGGTTACAGCTATCAGGATAACCATTTCTCCCGGCAGCATGGTATACCTCCCGTTAATAAAGTGACAATCGGCAATAATATAGCATAATACAGGACAAATGTCAATTACTGAATCCTGGTTAATCACTACTTTAATTGTTCCGGGAAATATCAGGCATTAGTAACAATATTCGCGTAACATGGTCATACCAGGTCTCTAATGAATCTCTTGGAGAAATGATGCGCTAATGATAATATCACCACGCTGGTAAGCAGGGCCAGGAAGATATCTGTAGAGAATCCGGTGAGGGCGACGCCCAGTGCCGTACCGCCGGCGGGAGGGTGTTCAAAATCCAGGGTAACCATAAAAAAGACGGCTATACCTACGGCTAATGAAAGCACGAAAACGGTCGCCAGTGTGGAGTCATGCGGTATCAGATAGCACAGCGAACCGGAAACCAATCCCGTAAAATGACCGCCGATGATTCTTCTCGGCCGGGCGGTGATATTCTTGGGCATGGTGAAAACAATGAAAGCCGTGGCGCCTATCGAGGCTATTACCACGACGTTTTCCATGGTCAGCAATAACAGCACGAAGAAGACGACCGCCGTTGCCAGAAAG
>JASFHJ010000202.1:0-3786 GCA_050123255.1 Dehalococcoidia bacterium | reverse complement strand
AAAACATCCATCTCTTCTATGCCGGCTTTTTTCAGAGCCTCCTCGTCGATGCCGTTGCCGAACAGAGCAGAACCGCCGAAGGTAGAGGGTAAACGGCGAAAACTGTAAACATCATTATCCAGAACGGTTACTTCATGCCCGTCTTCGTCCAGCAGGGAAGCCAGCCTGGCGCCTACCCGGCCGCATCCCATGATAAGTACTTTCATCTAAAATAAAATCCTCGGTTCCATAAAATTTACTGCTGGTAAAGGATAACCGGACAGGGAGAATTTTTCAACACGTAGGGAACAACGCGTCCCAGACTGAACTGCCCGAAGCTCCTTTTGTATTTTATACCCATGAGTATGAGGTCGACGCCACGTTCCACCGCCTCATCGATAATGGCGGGGCCTATTTCGCGTGCCTGGAGAACGTCGGATTCAACCTCACATTCTTCTTCTTCACCGACGGTCTCCGCAGCGTTCAGGATATCTTCGGCGTGCTGGCTCTCGGAGGTAATCTCGGCATCCAGCGGTAAAGACCGTTTTATCGCTACCACATAAACCGCCCAGACTTTACCCTTTTCCTTTTTCGCCAGCCGGCAGGCAAGCCGCATAGATTCTTCATCGATAACGGTTCCGGCTACCGGCACGAGTACTTTCTTGTATACCATATAATAAGCCGCGTTTCAATTCCGTTAATAAGTGATTATAACCCTTATGAAAAAAATCTACAATACCTTATTTACTCTTTTTCTACCGATTCTTTACTATCCGGTTTCCATATCATCGAGGCTTTTTTACGGTGTCGCTGATAAAAGTAATATATCACCAGTCCGGCAACCATCCAACCCATTCCCACCCAGCGACTGTACGCCTCGGTGATCAGTATGACCAGCCAGATAGTAAATGTGGACAAAAAGCCAATAATTGCACTAATCGGTAACTCACGCCCCCTGATATGAATGTTCCAGCCGAGCTTAAACGGGCGCGGCAACTCCGGCCGCTTTATCCTCAGGCTGATGATCGACGCGTGGGCGAACATGAAAGCCAGCAAAGACCCCACGGCATACAGCGCTCCCATCTCGGCAAAGACATCCGTGGCGAAAAAACCGGGTAACAGAATCACGATGGCTATCAGGCTGAAGACGATAATGGCGATATACGGAGTTTTGAACCGGTTATGCACTTTACTCAAAGCCGGCGGCACCAGTTTATTACTCCCCAGCGAGAAAGCCAGTCTGGATATGCCGATTAATCCGGCATTGGTAGCTATCAGCAATATGGTAGCCGCCAGAACGGCTATCAGCGGTTTCAGAATAGTCTGTATCAGTTCAATGGGAAGATTATGAGCGATACCGGCAACGGGGTCGCGCGCCCATTCGGTAGCCAGTTCTTCCGGGCTCATTGCCGAAAGCGATACCAGTGAAATGCCGGCGAAAATAACCAGGACGGCAACAATCATCATTACCAGCGCACGGGGCACACTGGTCTCCGGTCGTTTGGTCTCCTCGGCCATCTGGGACATGGTCTCGATACCGGTATAAGCAATCGTCGCCAGGGCAATCCCCAGAAACAGGTTGCCGGTGGTCGGCCAGTAATCAACGATACTCCGCCAGATATTGGCAGGGTCGAATAGCAGGATAAATCCTATCACTACGAGGCTGATCTGCGTCAGAATATCCACCACGGCCGCGCCGACGTTGATAAAGGAAGTCTCCCGGATACCAACGACGTTCAGTATCATCAGGAAAAAGACAATTCCCATAGAGGTAAACGTGCCGACTACCACCGAATCCTTAAAGGGCTCCCAGAACAATCCCAGGTACGGCGGTATGGTGAAGGCGGAAATGGCTATGGTAACGATATAGCTGAGCATCAGCGCCCAGCCGGCTATAAAACCGGCCGTGCTGCCGAAACCATGCCGGGCAAAACTCGCCGAACCGCCGGCTTCCGGCAACGCCGCGGTACCTTCGGCATAGGTCAGAGCCGTGAAAATAAAAAGAATCCCGGCGATTCCCAGGGCAACCGGCGTGGCTCCACCGGCTACCAGCGCGACAATGCCTAAAGCATAGTAAATAGAAGACCCGACGTTGCCGTATCCGGCGCTGAAAACGGCGGGAATTCCCAGTACCCTTCTGAGGCGAAACAGCTTGATCCTGCGGGGACGAAAAATCCGGTCACCCGGCTTGGGGTTCCATTTATCAGGCATAGTCTAATTAATTCTAATGCGATATTGGTAAAAATACACTTTACAAATGAAAATAATACGCTGAAACATTACATCTGTCAAATAAATAAAAGGTGATAAAAACTTGACAAGTGTCATATTCAGTACTATAATATGGTCACTTGGCATTTTCAGTATAGTCCTATGATCATCAAAACCAGAGTATTCGAGTTAGCCCGAGTTAAATACCAGAACCTGTCCGACCTGGCCAGAGCCATGGGTTTATCCATCAGTCAGGTGTACCGCGTGAGGATGGGAAAACGTGGTATCAATGAGAAATTCCTCATCGGCGCTAAAAAAGCCTTCCCGGAATATCGCATCGACGAACTCTTTTATTTCTACCCCGGTAAAAACGGGGACGGGGAAACAGAATTAGTGCCGGAGCGTGAGTACGATCACGCCACCCGGTAATGCCCGGCGCTATATCTCCAGTTCATTGGTCTCTATCTTCCGGAGATAATCCGAACTTTCCACGTGGTCGATATAAAGCTGACCGTTGAGATGGTCGATTTCATGCTCAAAAGCCTGCGCCAGCAGCCCTTCGGCTTTCATCCTTACTTCCTTCCCGTCCAGGTCTCTCCACTTGGCCGTTACCGTTTCGGCGCGATTGAGCTCGCCCATGTAACCCGGAAAACTCAGGCAACCCTCGGTGACACGGCGTTCTCCCCTTTTTTTGACTATCTCGGGATTAATCATTATCAGGTCCTCTTCGTCCGGGAGACCTATTACCACCACCCGGAGGGATACGCCAATCTGGGGCGCCGCCAGACCGACTCTTCCTTCGTCAGCGTGCAGGGTTTCCCGCATATCGGCTACGAGCTTTTTAATCGATGGGTCGATGGTACTTACCTTTTTTGCTTTTTGTCTTAATACCGGTTCCGGTAGTGTCCTGATAGGTAAAACCGCCATTGCCGAATCTCCATACTTTATATATTTCCTGAATTATTCTACTGAATAAGGCTTACGGGGTCAATATCAATCGTCCAACCCCGGGTGAAATTAATATCGCGCAGCAAATCATCAAGCCGGGTGCCGCGAATCAATAGCTGCCAGCGGTACCTGCCCCGGCGGCGGTGGATATATGCCGGCGCCGGCCCGATGAGACCGATACCGGCTGTCCCCCGGGAATCTATCTCCGCGGTGAGTTCATTTTTCATTTTTGTAATCTCACGCCGGCAGGCGAGGTCGTTGTTATGGGCGTAAACAATCCTGGCCAACTGTGAAAAGGGCGGATTATTCAGTTGCCTGCGGAAAGATATTTCCTCCCCGTAAAATCCCTTATAGTCATGCCGGGCAGCTGCCCGGATGGCGTAATGTTCCGGCGAATATGTCTGGATGATTACCCTGCCCCCGGCAGCACCGCGTCCGGCTCTCCCGGCCACCTGGCTCAATAACTGGAACGTCCGCTCTCCGGCCCGGAAGTCGGGCAGATTCAGACTGGTATCCGCCGTGATGACGCCCACCAGCGTCACCGATGGTATATCCAGTCCCTTGGCGACCATCTGGGTGCCGATGAGAATATCGGCTTCATGATTGCGGAATTTTTTCAGTATATCTTCGTGGGAGGACCGGGTGGTG
>JASFHJ010000201.1:0-3802 GCA_050123255.1 Dehalococcoidia bacterium | reverse complement strand
CTTATCTTACACAGTATCGTGTACGCTGTCAAGTGATTTTCTACCAGTTTAACCTTTTGTTCGGAGCGAGTCAAAAGAGGATTATTTATGTCCCGCCGCGCCCGCCCGATAAGGAAAAGAGGGGCTGATGCCTTTCCCGGACACTGATAAGATGATACAGGGCGGCCGGGTGGGAAAAGATATCTAAAAGGGGTGGGGTGAAATAGATAGAGATTGCCGCGTCGCTGCACTCCTCGCAATGACATGTTGAGGGATAAAGAGTGGGGAAACTCTACATCTTCTCCAACCGGGCAAAGCTGAGGAGGAGTCGTTTCACCCCCGCGCCGTCGAAAGCCACCACCACCTCGGCGTCGTGCTTTACCGGCTGGCAGCTAACCACCACGCCCTCGCCGAACTGGGCGTGCGTTACATGGTCGCCGGGCTTCAACTCAGGAGCGTCGTAATCCGGCTCGCCCTCGTGGCTCCAGGTGGTCTCCGGCGGTTCCATCTGGCGGTCTTCGCCTTTCCAGTCGTGACCGTCATCGAGCAATTGTGACGGTATATCCTTGAGAAATCGCGACGGCTGATTGACCGTGCTGCTGCCCATAAAGCGGCGCCGGAAAGCCCGTACCAGATAGACGCGCTGCTGCGCCCGGGTAATGCCCACGTAACAGAGCCGGCGTTCTTCTTCCAATTGTTCGGGGTCGTCGAGCGACCGGAAGTGCGGCAGAATGCCATCCTCCATCCCGACGATAAAGACCACCGGAAATTCCAGTCCCTTGGCCTGGTGGAGGGTGATTAGTGTGACCGTGTCCGACTGCTCTTCCAGTCCGTCGACGTCCGAGACCAGCGCCACTCCCTCGAGGAAAGCGGTCAGTCCTTCGCCGGCGGGCAGGTCGCGGTACTCCTGGGCGACACCGCGAAGCTCCAGGATATTCTCCCAGCGGTCTTCGCCGTCGACGAGTCCCGTCAGGTACTGTTTGTAACCGGAGCTTTTCACCACGGCGTCGAACAAATCGAGCAGGTTCAGTTCCCGGCTCCGGGTAATCAAATCTTCCAGCATGACGGCAAAGCCGGTCAGCGTTTTCACCGTCCGGGGGTTAAACGGGAGTTCGGTATCCCCTTCCGATGCCGCCGCCAGCATCTGCAGTCCTTTATACTCGGGCACTCCCTGCGACCGGGACCATTGAACCAGATCGTCGAGGCTGCGCTGGCCGATACCCCGCGCCGGAACATTGATTATCCTCAAAAGGCTTACGGAATCGTAAGGATTCTGGACGAGCCGCAGATAAGCGATGACGTCCTTGACCTCGCGACGCTCGTAGAACCGTGTCCCGGCCACCAGCTTGTAAGGCATTCCGTAGCGGATAAAGGCCTCTTCCAGAGCGCGGGACTGGGCATTGGTGCGGTACATTACCGCGCAGTCGCCGTTGTTCGCATCCCCCCGGCTGACCAGCTTGTCTATTTCGCTGACGACGAACTGGGCTTCCTCCATCTCGGTGTAGGTCTCGATAACCGCCGAAGGCAATCCCGGTTCGTTTTCCGTCCACAATTCCTTCTGCTTGCGCTGCCGGTTGGAGGAAATTACGTGGGAAGCCGCTTCCAGAATCAGTTTGGTGGAGCGGTAGTTCTGCTCCAGCAGGACGACCTTGGCGTCGGGGTAGTCTTTCTCAAAATTCAGGATATTGCGTAAATCCGCCGACCGCCAGGAATATATCGACTGGTCGGGGTCGCCGACCACGCAGATGTTGCGGTGGCTGGCGGCCAGTTGCTTCATCATCTCGTACTGCACCAGGTTGGTATCCTGGAACTCGTCCACCTGGAGGTGAAGGTAGCGGGACTGGTATCTCTCCAGGATATCCGGGTTCTGCCGGAAAAGCTGCACCGTTTTCATCAATAAATCATCGAAATCCAGGGCGCTGCTGTCGTTGAGCAGCTTTTCGTATCGCTCGTAGACACGCTGGACGATTTCCTCGAAGTAGCTACGGCCCCGCAGCAGGTAGTCGGCCGGGGTCAGCATCTGGCTTTTGGCGCTGGATATAGCCGACTGTATAGCCCGGGGGGCGTACTGGTTGGGGTCGAGGTCCAGTTCCTGCAGGCTCCGCTTGAGCAGGCTTATCTGGTCGTCGTCGTCATAAATCACGAACTGCTGATTGATGTCGATGGCTTTCCCCTCGGTGCGCAGGATACGGGCGCAGATGGCGTGAAAGGTACCGATGGTGAGGTCCTTTACCGAGGCGCTGACCAGCTGGTTGAGCCGGGCTTCCATCTCCCGGGCGGCTTTATTGGTGAAGGTCACCGCCATGATGCGGCGGGGATTGACGCCGCAGGTGCGGATGAGGTAGGCGATGCGATGGGTAATGACGCGGGTCTTGCCGCTGCCGGGGCCGGCCAGTATCAGTACCGGGCCCTCGATAGCTTCAACGGCTTCTTTCTGGGCGGGATTAAGGTCGGCGAGGATATCCATACATTTTGATTATAGCACTTATGTATGGACTGAGACCAAAAGCTATAAAATGAGGGCAGCCTAGTGGGAAAACATATCTCCAAGAGAGTGAAAAATCTCCCGTCATTACTTAGCAGATGTCCATATTTTCACCTTCAGATTAGACTAGGTCTGGTCTTCTACGGGGGCATCCGGGGCGTTTCCCCTGACGGATTCAATGCCGTTTTCCGCACCGGCTCTAGATGAATAGCCCTGACCGGAATCAGCGATGATATTTCCGTTTTCGTGACGGAGCCGCCAGCGATACTCCCCGGCTTTATCCTTGTAAAGCTCGAATGTTGCCGCCATATTACCTACCTCCCTTTGAATATAAATAAAAAGAACACCAGTTATCGCTATTCCTTAACGATAACTGATGCTCTCTATCGTCAACCTAACACCTCAACGCCCGCGAGCAATATTCAACTGTCGGTTCGGGTAAATCTATTATATACCCGTTATCATATTTGTCAAATTGGGGGGGGTAAAAAGGAAAATAAAGGGGAGCCACATCTATAAAAAGTGCAACTCCTGTATTTTTATGTTGATCAGTGAGAAAGGATTGCTAATTATTATTCAGTGGCAAATCAATGAGTCCAGAAATACCTGGAAGTCGTTTAGTACTACCGACTTGCTGACGTTGCTCGTATCGCCGGTCATGACCTGATATACTCTTTCCGAATCATCGCAGTAGAAACACCCCACCACACCGCGAATCGACTCACCAGCGTACCCGTCAGCAGCGAAATCCTGATACATCAGGTAGTGTCCCTGGTGGGTTGTCTCGACTATTTCACCCTTTTCCAGATCGTTGACCGAGCCGTCCATCAAAAGTCCGGAAAAGGAATCTTCCAGCGTTACCTCCAGACCCCCGGTCATCTCGAATAAATCCTCTACCATGCCAACCCAGGCCACCTGAAGCAGCTTGTCGTAGCTTTTGGTCGCCTGCACCAGCCCCGAACTGCCATCAGCCTGACTCTGGAGCATTCCCATCTCGGAGATAGTCCATCCCTTGGGATATTGGAACGAAAAACCGAAATTCGTATATACCTTTTTATCCGGAGAAGTATTAGTGTTATTTACAGCCGCCGTTGCGCCTTCATCCGAACAACCGGCCGGCAGCGCCGTACATGCTATCAACAGGCACAGCAAGGTCAGCAATATCGTTCGCCTGGCATTCATATGCGTATCCTCACTTTTCAGGGGTAAAATTTATACCCCTATACAGCGTTACTCAATTACATTATGTAAGCTGTTTCTCCCGCTGTCATCTGGGCTAGCACCTATTTATTCACGGGTTAGTATTGATTATCGACCCGGACCATGTCCGGCGCAGTC
>JASFHJ010000200.1:0-3810 GCA_050123255.1 Dehalococcoidia bacterium | reverse complement strand
ATCTATTAGCTGTATCTCGCATCCCGGGCAGTCGGTCACGACGATATCGGCGCCGGTAGATTCGATACTGTTCATTTTCTTTTCGGCAATTTTCCGGGAAAGTTCGTAATACTTGATACTGAAAGTCCCGGCCATGCCGCAGCAGCGGTCGGCATCCGGCATTTCCACATACCTGATATCCGGTAAAGATTTCAGGATTTTCCGCGGCTGTTCCTTTACACCCAGATGACGCCCCAGGTGGCAGGGTTCGTGCCAGGTCACCGTTTTGCCTTTATATTCGGGGGCGACACGATAAGCCTCGGCGGGAAGCTGGAGAATATCGACCAGGAATTCGGTGATGTCCTTTATCTTATTGCCGAACCCGGTGTATGCCCGGATTCTCTCGGGTGTGTCCGCCAGGTATTTCACATAATCTTTCATCGCCGAGGCACAGGTCGCGCAGTCGGTAATGATATAGTCCACGTCACCGAAAGCCTTGACGTTGCTGTCAGCCATTTTCCGGCCGGTCTTAAAATCGCCGGCTCCCAGGAAAACCGGCGCCCCGCAGCAGCCCTGGCCCCGCGGAACGATTACCTCCACCCCGTTCCGGGTGAGGAAATCGATTATCTTCTTACCGACTCCCGGGAACACGAAATCGGTCATACAGCCGGTGAAATACCCGACGGTAAAGGTCGTTTTCACGCCTTCCGGCGGCCGGTTGACTTCCGGGACTGACTGCCGCAGGAACCTGGGGGCTATCTCCGGGATATGTCTTCCCTTGCCCAGCGCCGCAAGAAACATGGAAAGGTGCCGGATGGTTCCCTGTGTCCGGGGTAGAAAAATCCCCTGGAACCAGGAAGCTATCTTGACCGCGTATCCGAACAGGCGTCTTCGCGGCAGCAGCCAGCGGTAGATGAAGCGGTAAGGGAAAGACAATCCTTTTTTTTCGGTCTGGTCGGCCCGGGCGGCGGTTATGATTGAGGGTACTTCCGTAGCGGCGGGACAGTTCTCGGCGCAGGTCATGCAGAGGGTGCACTTGTTGAGCTGGTTCTCCATCTCATCGGTAAAGGACAGTTCGTTATCCAGCAACGCCCTGACCAGCATGATTTTTCCACGCGCCACCGACGATTCGGTCAGTTCTTCCCGGTACACCGGGCAATATGACATGCAGAATCCGCATTTGGTACACTTATCGAGGGTTTCCCTGAACCGGTTTATCTGCCGGTAGTCAAGATCGGTTTTCATCGCCAGATTCTTCCCGGATTTTCCCTTATTTATTGTCATTGCGAATCCTTCGATAGAAGGGTGAAGCAATCTCGCGAGCGTGTAAACAGGCGAAGGACTCCTCGTAACGACGTTCTCTGCATTTTATTATTCTTCCGGCGTCTCTTCCCAGATTTTACCCGGATTGAGGATATGGTTGGGGTCGAGGAGGGATTTGATATTCTTCATGACTTCGATAGCCAACGGGTCCATGGCACGGTGGAGAAACCGCTGCTTTTCCAGTCCTATGCCGTGTTCGCCGGAAAGGACGCCGCCCAGCGACAGCGCTATTTCGATTATCTCGTCGACGCATTTCAGCGCCCGCTCGAAGTGCTCCTTGTCCCGGTTGTCGGTGAGTACTACGGGGTGAAAATTGCCGTCCCCGACATGCCCGGCGAAGCTGATGGGGACGTCGTATTTTTTGGCGCTTTCCTGGCTCAACCGGATGAAATCGGCTATTTTCTCGCGCGGCACCGAGACGTCCTCGTTGACGATAGTGTGTGTCCGGCTGGATATATCGGAGAAATGAGAGGCTCTCGCCTGCCAGTATTTATCGGCTTCGGCGGGGCTTTTAGCGATACGCACCTCTCTGGCGGTACGCTTGCATACGGCGGCTATCTGTTTGGTTTCGGCTTCGACGGCGGCGGGGAGCCCGTCTACCTGGATGAGGAGTATGACCTCGGAGATGTCGAGGGTCTTGTCCGGTATCAGGCCCCGGAATTTCTCGAAGGTCCAGTTATCCACGAACTCCACCTTCGATGGTAAAACACCGCTGGCAATAATCCGGGATACCGTTTCCCCGGCAACGGCAACGTCTCCGAAGACCGCCACCATCGTCTGTGTTGTCGGCGGCGCCGGGAGGAGACGCAGCGTTATCTTACTGATAACTCCCAGCGTGCCCTCGGAACCGGTGAACAACATCATCAGCTCGTAGCCGGTGCGGTTTTTCGGCGTCAACCCGCCCAGCTTCATGATATCGCCGTTGGCCAGCACGACCTCCAGCCCCAGGACGTATTGCTTGGTAACGCCGTACTTAAGGCAGGAGGGACCGCCGGAATTCTCCGCCACCACCCCGCCCATGGTACAGCCGGCAAAGCTCTGGGGGTCGGGTGGAAAGAACAGCCCTTCTTCGGCCAGGGCGGTATTAAAGTCCTGGAGGATTACGCCCGGCTCGACGGTAGCGTTGAGGTTATTGCTGTTAATCTCGATGATGCGGTTCATTTTGGTGGTGCAGAGGACTATGCCGCCCTTTATCGGTATGGAACCGCCGCTGACATTGGTGCCACCGCCCCGCGGGGTTACCGGTATCCCGTTCTCGTTGGCGTACCGTAATACCCCGGAGATTTGCTGCGCGGAGGTCGGAAAAACCACGGCGTCCGGCATATGCGACCACATATTGGTGGCGTCATAAGAATAGGCCAGCAGTTCTTCGACCGTGGTTAGTGTATTATCTTCGCCGATGATTTCGCGGAGTTTGTCAAATTGGTTCGCCGTAATCGTCAGGTCTCCCGAATTTATTGTCCTGGTTATACTTTACCGTGTTGCCGCCTCGCGTTCAAGCCGGGATTGGGTTGGATGAAATCAGTCGTCGTCTCGCCTGATGATTATATCGGACATGTACAGGTTGTTATGAAAATCTTCTATCTGGAGGATTTCCGCTTCGGTACAGCCGAAGATAAGTTTGAATTCCGTGTCTTTCTTCAGCATGTCCACGGTACAGGCAATGGCGATAAGCCTGCGGTCTGCCGCCGTGCCCGACCAGATATCTATCTCGTTGCCGTCGGCACCGGCGGTGTCCTTAAGATATCCGTAGTCGACCGGAAATATCAGGTCGGGGGCTCCGGGGTGTCTGGTATCTTTCGGTCTATCGATTTCAATTTCCGAAGATTCGATAAGTTCGTCGAGTCTTGACCAGAAGTCCGTATTCATCTTATCGGTCTGATAACCGCCCGGCAGGGTCCGGCATCACCCTTTTCCAGTCGCAGGGGCAGGCAGACGAGGTCGTAATCGCCCGGTTCGACCCCGGCCATGTCGAGTCCTTCTATTATATATATGCCGTTCTCCAAAAAGGCTTTATGCACGATGCCGACGTTTTCCATGGGGTCGGGGCCGGCGATGGTCAGGTAGTCCATACCCACCAGCCGTATCTTCTTACCGGCCAGATACCGGGCGGCGTCCGGGGAGATGGTCACGAATTCTCCCTGGTACCGGCGGGTGGCGTACACCCGTGGTGAATTTTTCGTCTTGAAAAGGATACGTTCCCCGGCTTTGATATTATGAGGTTCCAGCTCCTCGACGGTTATTTCTTTTTCATTCTTGATTTCTATTACCCGGGCCGGGCCCACGGTGGTCTCGATGGGCATGAGGTCTATCGTGGAGCCGCCAAGGATAAAATGGAGCGGGGAATCGATATGCGTGCCGTCGTGGGAGCTCATCGATATCCGGGACATGGTGACCTTATCGCCTTTATCCACGTCAAATTGGCGGTCGACCACGGGCAGCTGCATTCTGGATTCATCCGCCGAATAGTCTCCGGGCAGGACGGGAATTTCCTTTCCCAGCGGCAGG
>JASFHJ010000199.1:0-3822 GCA_050123255.1 Dehalococcoidia bacterium | reverse complement strand
GGCGACCGCCGGGCTATCGAGCTTACGCAGCATATCGTTAACGGTGATACTACCGCCGGTATTCTTACCATCAACGGCGTCAACAGCGACGGACTGGACCTGCGGCAGTTCAACCGGGAACTGGTGGAATATCTGAGGATTCTCATGCTGATCAAGACCGGCTCGGAAGAAGCCGGTGAAATTACCGCGGAAGACCGCCAGGAACTCAAGAAGCTGAGCGAGAAAATCACGGTAAACAGGCTGTTAAAGGCCGTTAAAATTTTCGGGCAACTTGAAATCAGCCTGGATAACTATTCAACTCTGCCGCTGGAACTCGCCCTGGTGGAAAGCACCCTGCCGGAAACCGAGACCGAAAAGGAAAAGACCCCGGTCAAGGCTCAACCGGAACCGGTAGCAAAGAAGACAACCCCGGCTGCACCACCAGCTGCTGAAAAACCTGTTATAAATACCGAAAAGCCGGAGAGGCCTGTAAAAAAAGCGGAGAAAACCGCGGAAACAACGTCTACCATTGCCGAACCGGTTCCCCAGGCTAAAGAGGAATCTCCTCCGCCGGCTGCCCGGGAAGAAGCCCCCGAAACACCGGCTGACGGCAATGATAATATTGAAGAGATAAGAGTAAACTGGAGCAAAATCATCAACGAAGCCCCCGGCGGCATGGGGAAAACCCCGGTGGCGGCCCTGCTCCGCAGCGCCAAACCGGTAACTCTGCAAAACGATACGATAGTCATATCATTTAAATACTCCTATCACAAAGAGAAAATGGATACCATTGAGAATCAGAGAATCGCCGAGAAAATAGTGAGTGGTTTCCTGGGACGCACCTGCCGGGTACGCTGTGTCTACGAACACGAAAACAACCACCTGGTGAAGGCGGCCCTCAACATGGGCGCCCAGGTTATAGATATGGAGGAAACATGAACAAACGCATGATTCAGCAGGCGCAGCAGCTCCAGGCGCAGCTACTCAAAGCCCAGAAAGAACTGGCCGAGATGACCGTCGAGGCAAGTTCCGGCGGCGGCGCGGTAACGGTGGTGATGAACGGACAGCAGCAAATACAGTCGGTGAAGATATCGCCGGAAGTAATCGACCCCGAGGATGTGGAAATGCTGGAAGACATGGTCCTCAGCGCCGTCCGCGAAGCTCAGACCAAAGCCCAGGAACTGGCCGCCAAACAGATGGGCGGACTGACCGGGGGACTGAATATCCCCGGACTGATGTAGCGAAGATAAGGAGAACCGATGGTGAATCAGGACCCCATGCCGGATACCGATGCCATTACCCGGCTGGTGCAGGAATTCAGTAAGCTGCCGGGTATCGGGCCCAAGAGCGCCCAGCGTATTACCTTTCACCTTCTGCGTAATTCCGAGGAAAAATCGAAATCGCTGGCTGACGCGCTGCTTTCTCTTAAACAGAAAATAACGCTCTGTTCCCAGTGCTGTAACGTTACCGAGTCCGATCCCTGCCCGATTTGTCGCAACCCGCAGCGCGATACCGCCCTGTTATGCATCGTGGAGCAGCCGCAGGATATTTTAGCGCTGGAACATACCGGCGTTTACAAGGGTCTTTATCACGTTCTCCACGGCGCCATTTCACCCACCGAGGGCGTCGGCGCCGATGACATTCGCATCCGGGAACTGCTCAACCGGCTTCAAGCCAACACCGTCCAGGAAGTCATCCTGGCAACCAATACCAACCTCGAAGGGGAGCAAACGGCGATGTACCTCAGCCGCCTTATCACCCCCCTCAATATCAAAGTGACCCGTCTCGCGCGGGGATTGCCCTACGGCACCGAACTGGAATACGCCGACGATGTAACTCTGACCAGAGCTTTAGAAGGAAGGTCTGAGTTTTAAACCCCCTGCACCTGTATTGACACCACTCGTATACATCACTATATTATGTGTAACTGGAAAATAAGAAACGGAGTGGTAAACATGTCTTTAGTACCAGCTTGGGAAATCGGTGTCTGGAATGCCTGGATTTTCATGGTTTACCTGCTATTATCAATCATCCCTTTTATGTATATCGCCATCAAGAAAGAATCCCCTTCAGTTAAAGAAACCGGACTGTCCCGACTCTCGATGATGTTTGCCACTTCCTCCAAGTTATTTTTACTCCCGGTAATGCTATATTCCATATTCTTACCGCTGAAACTGGAAACCGCCTGGTTTTACATCGGCCTGCCCGTAACCTTAATCGGGTTACTGGGCTATACCATGGTGCTGTTAAACTGGGCCACCACACCATTGGATAATCAGGTTTCCCACGGGCTTTATCGCTATTCAAGGCACCCGATGTACCTTACTATGTTCATCTTCTTGCTGGGATTGAGCATAATTACCGCTTCTTGGCTCTTGTTACTGTTTTTCCTGGTATTTGTGGTCGGCTGCGTCGTATATGCCGGCGTCGAAGAACGCAGCTGTACAGATAAATACGGGAATGCCTACCGCGAATACCTAAATAAAACGCCCAGGTGGCTGGGAATCCCAAAACCCGTAGTAAAATCAGCAGAACGGAGGTGAAGCATGTCGTTGGTTCCCGCTTTTGAAATTGGTATCTGGAATGCCTGGATTTTCATGGTTTGTTATCTTTTAACTATGCCCTTGTTGAGGCTATTAAGTAAAGATGCGCTTGAAAAAAGCGATGTCTCCGCACCCAATAAGCTTTACAATAAGAAGGAGAATGGAATCGTTGCTTTTTACCAGTACAGCTTTCTTCTGGCCTTTATATATTCTATCTTCCTGCCGTTAAAACTGGGCACAACCTGGTTTTACGTAGGTCTTCCCATCTGTCTGCTGGGATTTGCTTTACTTCTCATAGCCTATTTGTATTTCGCCGCCGCCCCGCCTGGTAAGCCGCTTACCAGGGGACTTCACCGGTATTCAAGACATCCTGTCTACCTCACTCAAATCATATTTTTCATAGGGATAGGCATAACCACAGCTTCATGGGTTTTTCTTGTATTTACCCTCCTGCGCACTATCTCTTCGTTGATGCTGGTAATTCCCGAAGAACGCTACTGCATCGATACCTATGGTGGCACCTACCGCGAATATATAAATAAAACCCCCAGATGGCTGGGATTACCAAAAACCGGCTAAGATAAGGAAAACTTTATGACCAGTCAATACGGCGGATATGAAGACCATGAATTCGTGGCTGAATTCTATGATGCCGTGTATAACACGGCGCGTCCGCAGGACATCGCTTTCTTCGTGGATTGCGCCAGAGAATCCGGCGGCCAAACGCTAGAGGTCGGCTGCGGCACGGGACGTGTCCTCATACCCACCGCCACGGTCGGGTGTGACATCACCGGTCTTGATCTTTCGCCTTATATGCTCCGCATTTGCCGCGAGAAACTGGCTAAAGAACCCCGTGAAGTACAGCAACGGGTGAAACTCGTCGAAGGGAACATGACCGATTTCTCTACCGGTGAAAAGTATAATTTAGCTACTATACCGTTCCGGCCTTTCCAGCACCTGGTATCCGTCGCGGAGCAGAAAGCCTGCCTGACCTGTATACGGCATCACCTGGCGCCGGGAGGAACGCTGGTCTTCGATGTCTTTAACCCCAACTTCGAACGCCTGATAGCTAACCCCCGGTACACCCGGGAAACCGAAGACCTCCCCTTAATCCAACTCCCCGACGGACGGAAAGTACGCCGTGCCAGCCGACTGACGGGATTCCACCGCGACCGGCAGTATAACGACGTAGAGTTGATATACTACGTAACATATCCCGACGGTAAAACCGACCGCTTCGTACAGTCCTTCCCGATGCGTTACTTCTTCCGGTATGAGATAGAACACCTGCTGGAGCTCT
>JASFHJ010000198.1:0-3855 GCA_050123255.1 Dehalococcoidia bacterium | reverse complement strand
GTCGATCAAAACCGCCGGAATACGTTTATCAAGTCTAAGATTTAACTTCCGGGAATGTCAAGGAACAAAAAAGGGCCGGTGATTCATGATAGAACCACCGGCCTGTTTCACCTGATATTTAAATAATTAAATATTAAGGGTAATCCGAAGCCATGTAGGTAATATAATAAATACCCCCCGATTCCACAACGCTTACCGCGCCGTATAAGGCATCCTCATTCAGTATGTTTTCGTTATATGATAGCGGATGACTCTGCCAGGTCATCATCACGGCATTTACTATACGGTCCAGCGAACTGTAGCCGGCGGCTATAAAGACTCTCTGGAAAGGAACATAATTGACAGAGTAAGTTTCAAATTTCTTGGAAACAGCCATGGCCTGGCAGTTAGATAAAGACCATTCTTCCAGATTATGTCCCGGATCAAGAGCGTTAAGGCCATGGGCTATTCTTTCCTGGTTGATTAAGTCAAATAAAGCGTTAGCGATATTTTCCTCGGTAATATCGGCTTCCAGATTTAAGAGCAGGTCATATTGAGCTTTCAATGAATCATACTCCGTCTGTAAGGTCTCGATCTGGGCAGCCTGGGCATCATTGGTATTCGTTAATTCTGTGATTTCATCACCGAGAGATTCAATAGTAACACCCAACGACTCCATTTCTTCCAGATTAGCATCGTTCTGGTCTTTTAGATCATCGTACTCGGCGCTCAATTCATCATATTGTCCTTCGACGATCTCTGCTCCAACCAGTTTTTGCTGCAACGCCGCGAGCTGCTCATTAGCTACAACCAGGTCGGCCGTTAAAATGTCGACCTGTTCCTGCAGGTCTTCCTGGCTACAGGAGGCAACGCTCCCCAGGATTAACACACCGATAATGAGTACGGAAAATAACTTTATACTTTTCATATCACACCTCCCACTAAGTTTTTATTTACCTGTATACTATTATACTATCACAAAGATACTATATTTGACTCCATTACTTTTGACCCAGTATATGTATTACTATATGACTGTTGAGGAGTATTTTCAATCAGATTAGTAACTTATTTTCAAATGGATTCAAATAAAAACAAATTATATAGTTTGAATCTTTCTTCGTTGACATCGGGCCTTAAAATGGGTTATATTTCAACACCGAAAGAAAATACCGCACTGATATGCAAAGCCTCTATCATCGCGGTCAATACCACGTAATAATTACGCGATTCATCAAAGAGAGGAGATATATTACGGATATTCCATGTAACGAGTAAATACCGGGAAATAACATTTACAGGAGCAGGATATATAACCGATATAACGGACAACTTCGCCGAGACAAACGATAGAATATCGCCGGAGGAGGGCAGGGGATGGCTCGGGCAGACAACCCCGAGAATCCTCCTCTTCTACGTTGCCATCCTGGCCAAGCTAATCGCGTCAGTCCTGGCAGCCGTCGGTTTTGTTTTTAAAAACGGTCCCCTGATGGTTTCCGGTACCGTTGTCTGGCTAATCTTTTTCGTCGTCCTCTTCCTGGTTGCCGTCCCGGCGTCCGACCGGCGCTTACGCAAACATCTCCGCGGATTGAGAAACACTGCCCGGACAATCATTATATCGCTTCTGGTTCTGGGAATTGCCCTGATTGCCTTCATCTCGATAGTGGGACTGGATACGTTCTTCAGAGACGATCCGGATTCCGGGCTTTCGGAACTGCTTATCTCGCTGGATAATGTCTTCGGCTATAACGACGCCACTTCGCTTTCACACCAGGCGGCACAAAACCTGCTGGATGGGAAAAATCCTTATGAAGAAGCGAATATTATCGCCGCCATGATCGAATATAACGGCGAGATCGACAAAATTACCCCGCTGCGTGAAGGCAGGTTCGCCGATGTTTTTCCCTATCCAACCCTGGAACAACTGGAGCAGTTCTGGGAGGACGTCAGCCTGACGCCGGAGCAAACCCCCGTCGAAATAGAATCGAAATTCAACTATCCCGCCGGCGGCTTCCTGCTGCCGGCTCCTTTCCTGGCAATCGGCATCGATGATTTCCGGTTTATCTATATTATTCTCCTGGTTCCGGTGATTGCCTACGTAATCTACAAGCTTCCCTCCCGATACCGTATACACTTCATCATCGCCATGGTAGCCAGCCTGGAGCTCTGGAACTCCCTGGCGGCCGGTGAAACGGGATTCCTCTATTTCCCGTTCCTCTTCCTGGGATGGATTCTCTATAAGAAGAACTGGTGGGCTTCAGCCCTGTTCCTGGCGGGAGCCATCGTCATCAAGCAGCTTGCCTGGTTCGTGCTGCCTTTCTACCTAATCCTGATATTCAGAACGAAGGGCTGGCGGCAGATGGCGCTTTCTTTGCTGATTATAGCGACGGTGTTTTTCGCCGCCAACGGCTATTTCCTGGCGAAAGACCCGGGGCTCTGGATAAACTCGGTAGCCGCCCCGGTCACCGATAACATGTTCCCGCTGGGAGTAGGCATCGTATCCATAGTCTCCGGCGGATATGCAGATATTCAGTCGCCGCTGATATTCACCATACTGGAGCTGGCGGTTGCCGTGGCGGCGGTGCTCTGGTATTTCTTCAAGTGCTACCGGTATCCCGAAACGGGACTGCTGCTTTCGGTATTACCGCTCTTCTTCGCCTGGCGGAGTCTCTGGGGCTATTTCTTCTACGTAGACGTCATTATCCTGGCATCGATCCTGATTAACGAATACGGCACGAAATTAAACGGCGAGAACGCCGGGTTGATGGAAGTATCTTCCGGGTAATCCGGCTAACGCCAGGTTATCCAGGTGTTCAGCAGGTAGTTCCACAGGGTGGCAACGATAATGCCGATGAGATATGAAACAAGATCGTAAATACCGATGGCGTGGAACAACAGTGCGTAAACACCGGCCTGGACCAGCGCTCCGGCCACGCATATCACGTTGAATTTCAGCAACCGGGTTAGAAAACGGCCGGAAGACCGGCGGTCCCGGAAGGTAAAAATATCATTCAGTATAAAATTGGTGATAATGGCGGTTTCGGTGGCGATAGCCAGGGCGAGGAAATCGGTCTCTTTCATTCCGCCGAACCTGGTTAATAATGCGAAAATCCCGAAGTTCACCCCGATGCCGGTGCCCCCCACCAGACAGAACTTGATAAAACGCCACAGCTCGCCTTTACGGCGCATCAGGCTGTAAAGGTGCTTGATGTACTGGACCTGCTGCCCGATATTCAGCTTGCTTTCGCCCTCGTCACGGGTCACGAAGGTAAACGGTACCTCGGTCGCCTTCTTATATTTACCCTCCATCAGGACTTCCAGCAGGATTTTATAGCCCAGCGGCTGTAGCTTCGCATTCGCGACCACTTTGCGATCGAACATGAAAAATCCCGACATCGGATCCTTCACGGAACGCGTCGGGGGCAGGAAAATATGCGCCATGATGGTGGATACCCTGGATACGAGTTTCCGGAAAGCGCTCCAGTCCTGACAGCCGCCTCCTTTGACATACCGGCTGCCCACAACGATATCGGCGCCGTCATCAGCGGCCTTCAACAGGTCGGGTATTACCTCGGGCGGGTGCTGTAAATCAGCATCCATCACCAGTACCCTGTCTCCGCCGGTACGGGCTATACCGTGGACGACCGCCGATGCCAGACCTCTTTCATTCTTACGTACCGCAACGTCTACCGGGTATCTGGTGGATAATCCGGCGACGATTTCCGGCGTACCGTCCTGGCTGTTATCGTCAACGAGAAGTATCTCGTAATCGTACCCGGAGAGAACCGCGGCTATCCGCTCGACGAGGGGCGTGATATTACCCCCTTCGTTATAGGTTGGTATCACGATTGAAAGCGCTTTACTCACTTAACATGC
>JASFHJ010000197.1:0-3865 GCA_050123255.1 Dehalococcoidia bacterium | reverse complement strand
GCCAGGGCGTTAGCAAGCTGTAATACATATACGACCTGTCCGCCGGTGTCGGTCTGACCGAGTTGAGGTATGGGGTCGAAGTAACCGTGGGTGCTTAACATGCAGATGCTTCTGATATTCTTAGCTGTCATATATCTCTTTTCTCACCACCTGGAAATCCCGGGTAACGATAATGTCGGCCATGGCTTTGTGCGCCGAAATGATATCGTGTTCTATTTCCAGGACGTTTTCCAGGAACCGGTCCTGCTTCTCACGAGCCCGGCGCAATCTTTTCGCCCTGGTATCGATGTAATCGCGGTCGATGAAAACGTGCCGGTGGGCATTCTTCAGGAGGGTGGTGTAAGTGCCTTCGACGATGACTACCTTGACACCCTTTACTTCTACCGTTTCCTCGGTGATAGTATCGTCGTCAAAGATTACCAGGGGTTTAACGACGGTGTTCTTGCCATCGACGATATCCTTGAGGTTCTGGTCGAGCAGGTCGATTTTAACTTCTGAGGTGCCGACGTGACCGATATTTTTACGGCGCATCGCCTCGTTGGTTTTCGGGGGATAAACGAAGTAGTCGTCCTGCTGCAGAATCAGCGTGGTTGCACCCGTGGGGGTGATGGTATCGGAGAGGACCGTGGCTATTTCGGTTTTACCGCTGCCGGATTCTCCGGCGATGGTTATGACAAACTTGCCCTCCGATTCGGTTATCGGCTGCTCAAGTAAATCATAGATTTGCCGGGCCACTGATGCGTGTTCCTCTTCGATTACCAGTTTATCGCCTCTCACTGCGTTACCTCTTGGAGAATTTAGTGGAACCAATCCCCATAATAAAATAGCAGGTCTATACACACTGCTAAATAAAGGATACCCTTAATTACAGCGATTATACACCCAATATTACGCGTCAACAAGGGTTGATTCGCAGGTACAGGGAGAAAGAGCGATATTTACCGGCAATGAGTTATTACTCTCTTAACGACTCCAGAGCGCCGTAGCAAGCCCTCCAGGAGGAATCAACGATATGGTGTTCGAGTTTCTTTCCCTGGTTATCCTCCACCAGCACCGTTCCGTGTCCCGGGTTTTTCCATTATATATATATGTATTTAAGGTTCCTCTGCAAGGCGCTCTTCGATATTCTTGTAGGTAATCCCCGATTCAACGCCGGGTAACGGTGCCGCCGCCTCGGTGAGGGTGAATTCTCCTTTTTGTATCCATTCCTTCAGGATACTGGCAATCTCGGTTGCCTTCGGATAGCTGGACAGCGAGGCGGTGGGGACCTTCTTTCCCCGTATCTCTATCTGCCCGGTCTTCAGCCGGGCGTAGCTGACTTCTCCCAGGGTATCCGGTTTTCGATTCGGATAGGCATCCGAGTAGTCGACGACCGGCGCGACGATATCTTCGTCCCTTACCAGAGTATATCTCAGGATTTCCTCGGATAATACGGGGATGGGTATCCCCAGCCCGACCGCCATGGTGGTGCCGTAACCCTGCATACTCACGCCGCGCAGCCATTCCGGTTTCATTTGCTTGAGGTCGCCGATTACCGCCAGGGTCCCGGACGGTTTCCGCGGTACGCCGCCGTCGGTCCTCGGCACGCCGGGATTATGCTGCGTTCCCTGCCAGGAGATGTAACCGACACCGCCCCCGAGGAATATCCTCGTTCCGATGCCGATAGTCCTGTAAAACGGATCGTTCAACAGCGGCGATAGCTGCCCGGCGCTGCAGTAGTTGGCATTACCCAGTTCCGGTTTCAGTACGCCCATGTAGGTATATATCGTCTTATCCGAGAGGTTTACCGCTACGTTGTAATTCTGGTAAGCGTTGCGGGGATTAAACAGCACGGCTTCGTTGATATCCCTGATATTCAGCAGGGTCTCCAGCTTTTTCCTGGGGTAGCAGTCCGTTCCGTAAGCGGTAGCGGTTAGCCGTACGTCCCTGCCGGCGACGAGTTCTTCGATGACATGTCCGCCGCCGTAGTTGAATTCACCCGGGTGTATTCTGTTTCTGGGGTCGTCATCGGGCACCGCCGTGCAGCCGATGAGGATATCCACCGCGGCAAAACCGGTATAAACGGGTACGTCGTTGAGGTAGACATGGCCCCCGCCCAGTTTGATGCGGGGCTGGGAATGGCCCACGTTGAAATAGGCGCCGGATGAACACATCGGGCCGAAAGTGCCGGTGGTTACCACGTCCACTTCCTGAGCCGCCTCAGGTATGCCCTTACCGGCGGCAATATCTATTATTTCTTCGGCGGTGGCGACCACCGCTTTGCCTTTTCTTATTTTCTCATTTATTTCCGCTATGGTTTTCGACATTTTATCTCCTTCCCGTATAAATACGTGGTACCTCTGGTGCCCTTCCGGGCGCGGGCATTGTCCATGGCATCACCACCCGTGCGGTGACCGGGACAAGTGCAGATGGATATTCATTCCGGGAAGAATCCTTTTTATCGTCTCCGGTAAATCTGGTTTTCATCAGGCCGATAACCTTCTTTAAACAACCATTATCTATCATTAAATACCCCGGTTGTTTTTATACAGGTCCTGGAAGAGCCAGGTGGATAAATAACGTTCGCCGGTATCCGGTAGTATCACCACAATCATTTTTCCGGCGTTTTCTTGCCTGGCGGCTATTTTTAAGGCCGCCCAGACAGCTGCTCCGGACGATATCCCCGCCAGTATCCCCTCCTCCCGGGCGAGTCTCCTGGCGGTTTCTCCGGCATCTTCATTACCGACCGTCACTATCTCGTCAATCAGGTCCGTCCTCAGGATATCCGGCACGAAGTTGGCCCCGATGCCCTGTATTTTATGCGGTCCGGTCCGGCCTTCGGAGAGCAGCGGTGAGTCTGCCGGCTCCACGGCGACGGCTTTGAAATCCAGCTTCTTCTCCTTTAGAGCTTCGGCAACGCCGGTGATAGTGCCGCCGGTTCCCACGCCGCTGACCAGGATATCCGCTTTGCCGCCGGTGTCGCGCCAGATTTCACCGGCGGTGGTCAACCGGTGAATCTCGGGGTTGGCCGGATTCTTGAACTGCTGCGGCATGAAATAGTCGGGGTTTACCGCCGCCAGTTCCTCCGCCTTCTTTACGGCCTCCTCCATGCCCCCGGAACCGGGGGTCAGCACCAGCTCGGCACCGAGAACGGAGAGCAGCTGCCGGCGTTCCAGCGACATCGTATCCGGCATGACGAGAATCAGCCGGTAACCCCGGGCGGCGCAGACAAAGGCTAAAGCTATACCGGTATTCCCGCTGGTGGGCTCGATGATAACAGTATCTTTTTTAATCAGGCCTTTTTCTTCTGCGTCCGTAATCATGGCGACGCCTATCCGGTCTTTGATGCTGCTCAGAGGATTGAATGATTCCAGTTTGGCGATCACTTCCGCCTCCAGGCCTCGGGTGATGTTGTTCAGTCTCACCAGGGGGGTGTTCCCGATTAATCCGGTGGAATCCCGCGCGATTCCCCGGGTGAGAGCCGGTATCTCGATAGTCCTGAATTTTACGGTTTCAGCCATCTCCGCAAACCTCCCTTGTCAGATATATAACATGGCAGATTCGGCCCCTTTTTTCTTCTTGTGCCTTTCGACAAGGTCCTGAAGGGTTGTCGACTCCGAAACGCCGTCCATCATTGTTTTAATATCGCTGTGATATCAAAAATGGAATAGTTGACTAAAATAATCATATTTATCAAGAATATCACTATTTAAAAGAAGTGTCAAAAAAAAGATTGGTGAAAAAGCGGTGCCTCCGCAGCGCGGAGGCACCAAGATTATTCAAAGCTGTCATTATTCAGGGGTAAAGCACTTCGGCGACGTTGTCCAGACCGAGTTCGAGTAATTTCTCCTTGCTCGGTTTGCCCGTATTGACATCCCAGTCCATC
>JASFHJ010000196.1:0-3881 GCA_050123255.1 Dehalococcoidia bacterium | reverse complement strand
CGATGGCGTATTCCAGTGCCTCGCGCACTTCCTTGACAGCCAGTGGCGAGTCGGGATTGGTGCTATCTGGGAAGTAGGCGGCTACACCCAGGATACCTATTTCGGCGATCAGTCCTTCATCTACCAATTCGGCCAGTCTTTGGTCAGCGCCCGATGCCATACCATCCAGTTCCTGGCTCTTCAGGGCAGCCACCTGGGTCATGGGATCGGCCACGCACTTGTAGATTATTTTATCAACATAGGGTTTGCCTTCCATCCAGTAGTCATCGAACTTCTCAAAAACTACCTGAACATCACGCTCATAACCCACCTGCTTGAAGGGGCCGGTTCCCACCATGTTCTCGCGCATCCAGTCAATTCCGTGCTCATCATACGCGGTCGGCGATACGAAGTAGTAACCACCACTATAAGCAAAATCAGACAGGGTGTAGTTGTACCAGTGATCGAGGGTAATCTTAACGGTGTACTCATCGAGAACCTCGATGTTTAACCAGTTGACGGCACCGGACTTGCCGGTAGGTATCTGTTGTTCATAATTGAACTTGACCGCATCGGCATTGAAGGGAGTGCCATCGTGGAATACAACGCCTTCCCTCAGAGTAAAGGTAATGGAAGACCCGTCATCGGCTACTTCAAAGTCGGTGGCCAAACGACCGACGACGGAACCATCAATACCCAGCTGAAGCAAAGGTTCCAGGCATGGCTGCTGGAATATGGGTTCCGCGATAATGGTATCCGGGGGCCAACCAAGGGGTTGACCGGGGAAGATAGGCTCAGCTACCGTAAGAGTGCCGCCGTACTTTGGCGTACCCGGAGCCGGTGTAGACGTGCTTGTCGGCTCAGTCGTTGTTGTCGTTTCAGAAGTTGTTGATGTCGGTTGTGTTGTGGTTGTAGTTTCCTCATCTTCACCACAGGAAAATGAGATGAGAGCAAGGCTACATATCAGAGAAACTGACAGTAATAACAATACTACTTTTTTCATTATTAGACCCTCCTATAAATTTGAAACAATAATGAACGAGTATTTTATTTGTGTCATTGTTTCATTAATTTACCTCCTTCTCCTATATTTCAAAACTAACCGGCATAAAGATATCTTATATTATATATTTGTTATAAATTCAATTCCAGACGAGGCTCCATTTTTGCGGAGGAACATTGGTATCTTTCATGAAATGCATAGAATTAGCTGCAAGATTATCAAAAGAGGGGGTCCTTATTGATTTATTGCCGTAAGATCCTGATGCATCTTTCCTGAGTGTGTCAGCAATAATCCAGACTACATTCATTCATTCATTCCAATCAAGGATGTAAACAGCTATCATGTATAGCGGTTACTTAATTTAATGCATTGATTCCAGGAGGTAATATCAATTATCTCGATAGTTATTTCTCCTTATGATACGGGTTTATCAACGAATTACCGGTGTTTGCTGAATTATCAATATCAACTCTTTTTACGGGAATTATCGAGTATATTTTGCATAATAGGGAATATTAGTTTAATATAGTGATAATCGATGATATATGATTATACTGCGCTCTGTCAAGGAGGATACTGCATAATTAAACTAGTTACGTGTAAGATTTCAGATAGTGAAGCTTGGCCGGATAAATGTTGACTATTTTATAAATTAGAATCAGATATGGTTGAAAAAGGAAAAGTAATGTTAAAAGATAGAGTTGAAACCGAGCAAGAATCGATATCGTTTAAATCCATCCATCGCGTGGCGCGGATTCTTCGTTGCCTGAGCGAAGGTTTGAATACCGTTACCGAAATATCTTCCGAGTGTAATCTGAACAAGTCTACCGTATATCGCCTGCTAAGGACCGGTGAAAAAGCCGGTTTATTTATACGGGATCCGTTTAAGCGCCGCTATTTTCTCGGGACTCTGATTACCGAGATCGCATCAAATCCCTATGTTCCCCATGAGCAGCTCGTCTTGTGCGCTATACGGGAAATGACGGGAATTTCAGAATATACCCGGGAAAGCATCGGTTTACACGTGTTAACGGGCTTTTACAATATGTTGCTGGTGTATGAAATCCCGGGTAAGCATGATCTCCAATTCGTGGCGAAAGATAGACTTCATACTCACCTTCACACCGGTGGAACATGCAAGGTATTATTGTCTCAGCTTAAAGGTAGAATGCTTGATAAGTTAATTAACCAGCTGGACTTCACCCCTATTACTCCTTATAGTATTAAAGACAGAGAGCAACTAAAGTCGGAACTAAAACAGGTAAAAAGACAGGGTTTCGGTATCGATATGAATGAAAAAGTCGAAGGCATGATGTGCTTGTCCGCCCCTATTAGAAACTATGTTCTCCCGGCAGCTTTCAGCGTCCTGGGGCCGATAAGCCGTATCGAACCAGATATGGATGATTATATAGAAAAACTTCATACAAGCCGTATGAAGATTGAGAGAAATCTTTCCCAGGTATTTGAACCTCATTCATATTTCAACCAGGTAACTGTTTAATGAACCGGATTTGCAGTGAAAAAACCCCGGCAAACAAACCTTAGATATCTGAAATGTAAAATAACCCCGGTTTTCTGTGCTACGACGCTTTTTCAAATATACCGTGATGATGTTTTTAAGTGAACCGCTTCCCTGATAGATTTTACGAATGATGAAACGCTTGTCAGGGAGACCCGAGATGTAGAACCTCACGGGTTAACCTCTAGGTCATCGTTGCCCCGCCATCGACACAGATAACTTGCCCGACGATATATTCGGAAACATCGGATGCCAGGAAGACAGTAGTGTTGGCAATATCCCGGGGTTCCGCAGGTCTGCCGGCCGGCGTTCCCGGAAGAAGATTCTTCTTAAGTTCCTCCGGATCGCCTTTATCAAAATTAGTCAACGACCAGCCAGGGGCGACGCTGTTGACAATTATCCCGGAACCTACGACCATTCTTGCCAGATATCTTGTGAAGAAAAACACGGCACCCTTGGCAAGTGGATAGGCCGAGATAGCCGGGAAAACCAATTTGGCGCCACTGGACGAAATATTTATAATTTTCCCGTACTTCCTTTCCAGCATGTTGGGAAGTACCGCCTGGGCGCAAAGCATCGTGCCTTTAAGGTTCAGGGCGATATTTTTATCCCAAACCTCTTCCTCCTGCTCCAGGAAAGAACCTCCTCCGAAAGCAGCCCCGGCGTTATTTACCAGTATATCTATCTTGCTGAAATTCTCCAGCGTCTTGTTAACCATCTCCTTAACTTCGGCTTTTTTGGTGATATCAGCCTTGATGGCGATGGCTTTTTGCCCCAGCGCTTCAACGCCAGCGACTGTTTTTCGGGCACCTTCAAGGTCCATATCATTTACGGCGATGTCACATCCTTCCTCGGCAAGGGTCAGCGCTATAGCTTTACCAAATCCAATCTGACTGCCAGCCCCCGTTATCAGGGCGGTTTTTCCTTTTAAACCCAGGTCCATTTTATCTCCTTCTATTTTTTGATTGTAGGTACCTGGTCTCTTCTGGTTGTTTCATCACTTGCGAAACCTGGAAGACGAGAGCGGTAATTTTCTCCATATCTAAAATATCCGTAATATTTCACATTGCATGAAATTGAAATAAAGGGAAATCAGTGATAAATGGCAGGGTTTTTGCTGCTACCTTTATCAGCTTATTTTATAGTTATCAATATACTGCTAAAACCTGTGCCGGTACTTGTACTTAATACTCCCCCCCGGTCTACACCCTGATGCAGGCTACCTGGTGACCGTTGCCGACGTCGCGCAGGGGTGGCACTGCCTGGGAGCATTCCGGTACCGCCATGAAGCAGCGGGGGTGGAAGGCGCAGCCGGGCGGAGGGTTGAGGGGGCTGGGCACTTCGCCGGTGAGGATGATGCGCTCCCGCGTCTCTTCCACG
>JASFHJ010000195.1:0-3883 GCA_050123255.1 Dehalococcoidia bacterium | reverse complement strand
GGCGCATGGCGCCGAATCCAAGTACGGATACTTCCCAGTCGAGATTGCCGAATTTACGGTATTTCATATTTCCCTCTCCAATGCTCAATATAGTAGTGCTTACGATATATCGTTATCTGAACACTAATATTTTCCCACTTTTAGCGAATAGATGCAAACGACTAAACATATCCCCCAATGGAAAAGAGGGGCTTGCGCCCCTCTTGAATACCCCCTGATAGTGAGGAGTTTTCCGTTTTAGTCGATGATGACTAGGGGCGGCCAGGCAGGAATAGACCTCTCTTTTTAGGGATAGAGGGATAAGGAGTGGGTATAAGCCACTCCCCGTTTTTCCTGTTATCGGTACTTCTTCAATTCTTCCTCATCCACTATATAGCCCAGGCATTCGAAGGTTTCTTTCCCTTCGTCAGAAACCAGGAAATCGAGAAAACGCTGCGCTTCTTCCTGATCGACCGCGAAGTTGGTCACCGCCGCCTGCATTTCCCCGATTCCCGTAAGCTGCTCCGGGGCAAGGTAAATCACTTTGATTTTGTCCGCCGCCTGCACCCCGTAGAAATTCCAGATGATACCCGCATCCACCTGTTCCATAACCAGCATCGTCAGCAGGTTATCAGGGCGGGCCGCTTCGGTGACAATGTTCATGCCAATGGCTTCCGCCAATCCCGCTTTCTCAAATATCTCCGGGGCGTACTTACCCAGCAAGGTAGTCTCCTGACGCGTAATAGCCACTTTAATACCGGGACGGGCTAAATCTTCCAGCTTCTCTATCCCCTGCGTGTTATCCAGTGGTACGGCGATAACCGGTAACATACCAGCGACTCCGGTTACCGTATCCGATAAGACCAGCTGTTTTTCGATAGACTTCTCCATAAAACTCTGTTCGGGTGCCATGTAGACATCGCCGCTGCGAGTCAGTTCCATTTGAGAGAGCACCTCACCACCACCGCCGTAGGTTACCTCAACTACCGTACCGTATTTCTCCCCGTACTTCCGGCATATTTCGTCGAGGGCAGGTTTGGCTCCGGCAGCCGCAAAGACAGTCAAGCTGGATGGCGTCGCTTTTGCGCAGCCTCCGGTTACCAGTACCCCCATCGTAAAAAAAACAACCAACAATAAGGCAACGGCAATATTTCTGTTTAAAATATTGAAATTCTTCACTAAAATTCAGCCTCCGGGAAATAACACGATTTTTATTAATATTGTATCAGCAGCCCGGGTAACTGATAAAAAGAAAGCGCTTTAGCCAGGCTAAGCGCCAACAAGTGGTGTATTCCATCTTGCCTCCTTTCCAATCACGGGAATTGCCGCCGTTTCCAGCGACAACGTCGGGGCTGGCGCCCACCGGCTGTGCACCCTGCCGTAAAGGTTTAGGTAACACAGCTTCGGAGTACGTTTGTTATTTAGTTTAGCATTGATATGGCGAGGGAATCAAGCTAACGAGCGGGTGAGACAATGAAAAACTAATCAGGCTTTCTTATTTTTGTGTTTCTTCTCACGCTCGGTGAGATACTTTTCCGGTAATACCTCGGTAACTTCAGCGGCCGCTTCCGGTCCTAACTCCTCCGCAGCGGTTAAAACGCCATCAACCGCCTGATAGACCGCCTCATCCCTGGGAATACCCATGTCATCTGCTATCTTACGGGCGGCTTCAAGCATGTGAAGGGTCACTGCGCTCAGGTCAATGCCCGTTTCAGCGGCTCCCCGTATGACTCCTTCACTGGTCCCTTTAATACCGTTCATGGGATTAACACCAGCTTCACTAGACGCTTCCATCACGCCGGAGGTGACCGGCTCCACAAGCTCATCAACCGGTAACGGTTTCTCATCAACAACGTGCATAGCGCCCCGGGCCACTTCCCGGGTAATTTCCACCGGATGCTTATCGATAACTTCTTTCGTCTTCCATATCCTGGATAATCTTCGTTCAAACGCTCCGGCAAGCTTCGAAGTAAGTTTCCTGCCTTTAATCGTCGCCGAGGTGGCCGCACGGGCAGCTTCCGCTATCTGGTAGGCAGTCACGCCCAGAATGGCGTCAAGCCCCGGAACGGGGATTCGTTTTATATAACCGAGCATAGAGGTGCTGATAAGGTTATACTGCGGCACCGTGCTTGCCGGTCTGGTTACATCGCGTGCCGGGTAGACCAACGACTCCAGAATTACGTCGCGGGTAACCTCCCCTTCCTCTTTGAGAGCGGCCAGCATACTCACCGTCGTCAACCCCAGTACAAAAGCTATAGCAAAGAGAAAATCATAACCGATGATACTCATGGCAGGGAGTTCTATAAGCGTATCCGGCGAAACCCAGGAAAGAGTCAATGTAAACTGGCGGTCGGTAAAGAAATCAGCCAGGAATCCCCCGCAAAGAGGCCCCAACCCTGCCCCAATGTTTATAGCCAGCGAAGCCGCGGCGAGGTATGACGTGGATTCTCCTTTAGGGGACAGCTTCAGCCCGATAGTCGCAGTTGCAATATTTACCGCGGCGGCGGCAATACCGGAAAATATATGGAGGATGATAATCAGCGGAATAGTCAGAAAATAGCGTTCCGGCATCGTCGTGAATATCCATCCCAGTATCACCAGGAGATAGATTGAAACCCCCAGGGAAAGGACCGCTTTACTGCCGAATCTGTCGAGGTAGTGCCCCCATACCCGGAGAAAAAGGATATTGAATATCTGGCTGAGTATACTGAGCCCGATTACCCAGAAAAGCGGAAAACCGAGGCGCACCAGCATGTAGACGGCGAAAAACGGAATAGCCAGGTTGGAGGTAAATCCCCATAACAGCAGGAATCGTAGCAGACGCCTGAAATTTTTCTCGCGCAACGGTTCCAGTAGTCTTTCGGTCAGTGTTTTTTTCGGTACGGGTGCCGGCTGCATCAAGGGTTCCGGCATGAGTGCCATCATAACCGGACTTACGAGACCTAAAAATATCGCCCCGAAAAGCAGCACGTAAACGTATCCCAGTATCATTTCCTGGGTTACCATACGTTCTTCCCAGAAATCTACGAAGAAAGCCGCAAAGAAACTGAATACCATGCTGATAATCGTCGCCAGAATAAAGCGCTTTGAGAAAAACTGCCCGAGTATCGATTGCGGCACCAGGTCCCTTATCCAGCCGTTCCAGGACGCCTGACAGACAGCCGAAAGGACACCACGGAGTGTCATTATTACCAATAGAAGACTGATAGCCCCTTTGCCCGGTACATCCATGAACAGGGGTATCAAGGCTATTGCTATCCATAATAATTGTGCCGGCAGCCAGCTGGCTAATGAAATAAGTTTACGCATTCTGACTTTTTCAACCAGCCAGATTGAGGGCAGTTGCACAATCTGCATGGCAAAGGGTATCGCTACCAGAATGCCGATCTGAAGATTACTGGCACCCAGGGCTAAAGCATATGCCGCCAGAAAGCCGCTGGTAGTGATGCTGAAAAAACCCATGGAGAAACCGCCCTCCAGGGCGAGCCACCGCAGGCCTCCGGAAAGGTCTTTTTCGGATATAGTGGGTTTAGGTACTAAAAAACTGAATAACTTCACACATCATCACTATGGATAAGGACAGGTAGATATACCTGTAATATTCTAGCAGATACAGGGCAGGTAATACGATAGGTTTAGGCAGGAATATTATGACTTAATTCGATATTGTCCCAACCAACCCAGCCCATTAAGGAAAAGAAGGGCTTCGCCCCTCTTGAACACCCCATGATAATGAGGAGTTATTCTTCCGGATTAGCCAAGGATACGACGAGGGCGGTTTACCCGCCAAAGCCTTGGCGTAGACAGGCCGGTTTGGAATAGATATCATTCGTTGGGAAGTGGGGATAAGGGGTATCCCTACCGGATCTCCTTCAACGCCTTCTCCAAATCATCCGGGAGAGGG
>JASFHJ010000194.1:0-3891 GCA_050123255.1 Dehalococcoidia bacterium | reverse complement strand
TTTCAATGTCATCGGCGGCCGGACCGGCGCCAAGTCGCTGAGCGCTCTGGTGGAGTGGATGGACAGCGAGGACATGGCAACGGAATTCCTGCTGAACCTGGACTGGGATAATTTCGACATGTTCACCGTTACCCGGGAAGAGATGGACGCCATATCCAATCCCGTCGGCGATTTCTTCCGCAAGCATACCGGTCACGAATTGCTGGAAGGCGCCGTAGCCAGGGGAGTGTCCATCGGGCCTTTATCCAGCATGGAAGACCTGCTCAACGACGAGTGTCTGAACGCCCGCCGTTTCTGGACGGATATCGAACACCCGGAACTGGGTACGAAAATTACCTATCCCAGGGAGTTCCTGAAGTCCACCGAGGTGGATTGTTCTACCCGTTTCCGGGCGCCGTTAATCGGGGAGCACAACGAAGAAATATACCGGGGTATTGGTCTGTCCCTGGAAGAAGTGGCAAGACTGAAACAGGACGGAATCATCTAGAGGAAATCGATAATGGAAATACAGGAACGCGACGGCGTTTTCAAAGGATTGACGATACTGGCTTTCTGCTGGGCGGTAGTCGGCCCCCTGACGATGAAGTTCTTCGCCGACCACGGCGCCACGGTTATCCGCGTGGAAACCAGCAAACGCCCCTGCACCATGAGGTCGTCGGCGCCGTATAAGGATAACACTCCGGACTATAACAAAGGCGGATACTTCACTTATTACAACTCGAATATCCTGAGCCTGGGACTGAATATGCAGCTGCCCGAAGCCCGCGAGATAGCGCGACGACTGGCCGTGGAATGTGATGTCTTCATGGAGAACTATACGCCGGGCGTTATCGAGAAGTGGGGACTGGGCTACGAAGAGCTGAAGAAAATCCGGCCTGACATTATTATGTTAAGGCAGAGCGGCTACGGTTCCTGGGGACCTTACGCCAATTTGCCGGCTTTCGGGATGGTGCTCGTGCCAATAGCCGGTCTACCCAACTACATCGGCTGGCCCGACAAGGAGCCGCTGCCGGTGGGTGTTTCGGCTTATACCGACTGCATCAGTCCGCGTTTCGCTACCGCTGCTCTCATCGCCGCCCTGTCTTACCGTGAAAAAACCGGCAAGGGACAGCTGCTGGATTTATCGCAGTTTGAGGATGCCATCTACTTTATTACCCCGGGTATTCTCGACTACACGGCGAACGGCCGCGAACCGAAAAGAATCGGCAATTCATCGCCCTGCGCCGCGCCCCACGGCGTCTATCCCTGCCTCGGTGACGACCGCTGGTGCACGATAGCCGTACGTACCGGGGAGGAATGGGCGAGGTTGTGCCGTGAAATGGACAGACCCGAACTCCTCGAGGATATCAGGTTTACGTCATTCGCAGACCGCAAGCAAAACGAAGAAGAACTGAATAAGCTGGTCGGTGAATGGACCGCCAGACAAACCCCGGAAGCGGTAATGGAAAGGCTTCAGTCGGCCGGAGTGCCGGCCGGTGTTGTTAAAAACACCGAGGATGTCTACAACGACCCGCAACTGGCGCAACGTAATATTTACTGGCCGATAGAGCACAGCGAGATGGGCATGTTCACCCACCTGGGGCAGAGCTTTCAGCTATCGAAAACCCCATCGAAGCCGTATTCGCCGAGCCCCCTGCTCGGTGAACATACCGAATACATTTGCACCGAATTACTGGGAATGTCCGACGAAGAATTTATTGACCTGGTACAGAAAGGCGTGTTTGAATAAGTAAAATGAAGGTCATTTCAGGAGGTTACCATGTTAAAGTTTGAAAAAGCCGGGGATTTCGATGATGTTATTTACGAGCGGAGCGGCTATGTGGCGCGAATTACACTGAACAGCCCGGACACTATGAACACCAACGTCAAGGATTTCTATAAAGCGCTGGCCGTCGTCGAAGACACGGATGATATCAAAGTACTGATTATTAAAGGCGCCGGGCGCGCTCTCGCCGCCGGAGCCCCCCTCAACGAGGTCGGCTTCGTTTACGGCTGGAAGGAACCCAAGCACGGTGAAAAGGCACCGCGAACACCGATAAGGAACCGTCTGAAATTCGACCGTAAACTATTCTATGAAAGCGCCATGAAAATGCTGTACTTCCCCAAGATTACCATCGTTCAGGCGCACGGCTATCTCCTCGGGGCGGCTATGGACATGTACATGCTCTGCGACTTCATCGTCGGTGCCGAGGACTGCAAGTTCGGGGAAATCGAGGTCAGACTGGGCATACCCAACCTCACCATCACCCCCATAATGATTCTTCGCTGCGGACTCACCAACGCCCTAGACCTCTGCCTGACCGGCCGGATGATGGACGGCAAGGAAGCGGAACGCATCGGCCTTATCAACCGGGCGGTGCCCCCGGATAAACTGGAGGAGGAAGTAAACCGTTACGCCGAGGGTTTCGCTAAATTCCCCTTCGACGGCATCGCCATGGGCAAAGCCTCCAAGCAATACGTTTACGATATGCTGGGAATTACCAGCGGTCTGACCAACCACTTCATGATGCATACCCTCGGCACGAATATCCACTTCGAGGAAGATGAATTCAATTTCTTCAAGGCCAGAAGGGACATGGGAGTCCGCGAGGCCATTCACGCCCGGAACAAGTTCTACGAACAGCTGGATAAATAACAAAGAGGAGTTGTACGATGGCTAGTCCTCTGGAAGGTATCAAGGTCCTCGACTTCAGTATAGCCGTGGCGGCGCCGTTCGGCGGGATGATGCTGGCGGACATGGGTGCCGAAGTCATCAAGATAGAAAGAGTCCGGGGAGAAGCCCAGAGACTGGGTCTTCCCGCCGGTATGGATGACGTGCTGGATACCAGCATCGACGAAGGGGCCGCCGATAAAGCCGACTGGATGGCTTTCAACCGCGGCAAGAAAGACCTGGCTATCGATATCCGTACGGAAAAGGGCAAGGAAATCATCTACAAGCTGGTTAAAGACACGGATATCATCATCCAGAGTTTTCGTCCCGGGGTGGCTAAAAGGCTGGGTATAGGCTATGAAGACGTACGCAAAATCAATCCCGGAGTTATCTACTGTTCCTTCTCCGGGTACGGGCAGACCGGCCCGGTAGCCCACCGCGCCGGGGGAGACATGTGGAGTCAGGCAATGTCCGGCATCGTCAGCCTGATAGGTTATCCCGGCGGCGCGCCGCAGATGCTCCCCTTCCCTGCCTGCGACCACCTCGGCGGGATTCTGGTAGCCTACGCTATCATGGCGGCGCTCCTGGTACGAGAGAGAACCGGGGAAGGACAGGCGTTAACCGTGAACAACCTGGACGCTGCCCTGTACATGCAGTTCAGCAGTTTCGCCGAATACCTGACCGAGGGCAAGATGCCCTATAAATCGGGGCGGAGTTACAACACGCCGCCCTTCGGTCCTTTCCGGGCGAAGGACGGTGACGTGCTGACCATCTTCGGGACGGGACCGATGTGGCCCGATTTCTGCAAGCTGGTGGGTGTTCCCCACCTGGCGGACGACCCCAGATTCAACACCGATGATGCCCGTTACGAAAACCGCGAGGAAATCGGACGGCTTCTGGACGAAGCCTTCAGCAAGAAAACACGGGCGGAATGGCAGCAGCTATTTCGTGAAGCCCGAATGCGTTGCGACCCCTGCCTTACCTACGACGAAGTAATCGAAAATCCTCAGCTGGAAGCCAATGACATGATTTATACCGCCCGACACCCCACCCGCGGCGAAGTGAAGATGCTGGGCCTGCCGGTAAAACTGGAAAGAACCCCGGGAAAGCCCCGGGGACCTTCACCGCTGCTGGGGCAGCACACCGGAGAAATCCTACTGGAGCTGGGGTATTCGTCCGAAGACATCGCTAAACTCGAAGACGACGGAATAATCAGGACGTCTCGTAAATAGTGAAGTAAA
>JASFHJ010000193.1:0-3905 GCA_050123255.1 Dehalococcoidia bacterium | reverse complement strand
AATCAACCTGTTAAGTTAAAAGCAGTCATGCTTCTACTGTGATATAATAATCTCAAGAAATAAGTCCGAGGTGTGAACTCTGGAAGGAATCGATATAGCCCGGCGTGCCGTGGATATTGCCAGCGATAAACAAGCCAGTAACATAGTTTTACTGGATGTGCGCGAGGTCTGCACTTTTTGTGATTACTTCGTTATCTGTTCCGGCGATAGCGAAAGGCAAATACGCACCATATACGAAGATATCGAGCAAGACCTGAAAAAGGAAGGGCAGCTTCCCCATCATAACGAGGGTACCATCGATTCGGGGTGGCTGCTGCTCGATTATGGGGACGTCATCGTGCATATCTTTTCCGCATCCGAACGTGAGTTTTACCGGCTCGACGAGTTCTGGCAGGACGCGCGGTCGGTTATCAGTATCCAGTGATTAATAATCGTAGATTTCATCCTCGTTGAAAAACAGGCTGATTTCTTTCTCCGCATTTTCCGGCGAGTCGGAGGCGTGTGTCGAGTTACGCTGTACGTCCTGTCCGTAGTCTTTACGTATTGTCCCCTCATCAGCTTTCGCCGGGTCGGTGGCGCCCATGAGGCTGCGGATTCTTTTAACCGTATCCTCTCCCTCGAATACCGCGGCGACAATCGGGGTGGATATGATATAGTCGACCAGGTCCCTGTAAAACGGCTTCTCCCGGTGGATGGCGTAGTGGCGTTCCGCCAGTGCTTTATCCATATGGAGCATACGCAGAGCGGTCAGTTTTAGACCGGCTGCCTCCAGCCGACTTAATATTGTTGTAGCCAGGTTTCTTTCCATGGCGTCGGGTTTTATCAGGACCAGTGACTTTTCCATATTCGTCTCTCTTTCAAATGATAGAATCAGTTAAACAGACTCTCGAGTTTATCAATGCCGACGTCCTCCAGAGAGGTAACTACGAGGTCGGCTTCTCTGAGGCTGTCCCCGGAGTGGCTGTTGGTTACCGCCACGCACTTCATGCCGGCTCGCTTGGCTCCGGCAACCCCGGCAACGGCGTCTTCGATAACCACGCAGCCGGCGGGGTCGGCCTTGAGCTTTTGCGCCGCCAGTAAAAATACCTGGGGACTCGGCTTGCCTTCGGTGACTTCACGACCGCAGGCTACGGCCCTGAATAGAGACCCTATCCCCAGCCCGATAACGATGATGTTTACGTTCTCCGGCGGGGCCGATGAAGCCAGGGCCGACGGTATACCATGTTCCTCCAGAGTCTTTAGCAATTCCACCGCTCCCGGCAGTGCCTGGATATTATCGGCGATCAGGCGGCGGTAGGCTTCCTCTTTGCGGTCGGCGATGGCATCCAGCTCTTCCCGGGATATGGACTGGCCGATGGTATCCCGGATTATAGTATCGTTTCTCTGGCCGAAATGTTCTGTAAAATGTTCCTCGGTGAATTCTATCCCCATCGGGGTAAATATTTCCCGCCAGGCCCGGAAGTGATAGTTGCCGGTATCGGCGATAACGCCGTCGAGGTCCCAGAGTACCGCCTGCAATTTGTTTTCAGACATGATTCTTCGACTCCCTGACCTTATCCTTCTTACCGGCTTCGTTTTCAGCAATAAACTGCTTGGCGGTGCTTTCCGCAACAACCGTACCGTCTTTCAGGCATATCCTGCCCTCGGTATCGATGATTTTCTTGCGGTGACGGGTAATCCGGGCGCTGATTACCAGCGGCACCTCGACAGGGACCGGCTGGCGGAGCCGGATATTGATACTGGCAGTCAGGCAGGTCTCTCCGGTAGCGTAGGCCACGTTACTCATTACCTCGTCCAGCAGGGCGCCGAGAATACCGCCGTGAAGCAGACCGGGCCACCCCTGGTGGATTTTCCGGGGTGTATATTCGGTCTTCAGCCAATCGCCGTCCCGGTTGAATTTCAGCTTCAGTCCTATCGGGTTATTCACCCCGCACCCGAAACATAAACCCTCGTCGAGGTCGGAGTTAAGCGTTACTCTCGGTATAGCTACCATTAATTCGTCTCCGGTTATCTTCAGGTTGATTATTTACTGCGAAAATGCTCCCAGCCGGATTTTGTTAACTTCACCGGCTTTCCGCTTTTATCTACGAGTTCGATATCGCCGGATTTACCTTCGGTGATTTCACCGACGACGGTAACCGGACAGGAAAACTCCTTCTTGATCTTTTCTATTTTCTCGGCCGGGCCGGTGAAGAGTAGTTCGTAGTCCTCTCCTCCCGAAAGCGCCATTTCCAGGGCTTTTTCGCCGTAAACGTGAACGGCGGGAGCGTATACCGGCAGGCTGTCGACGTTCACCCGGGCGTTGACGCCGCTCATCGCGGTGATGTGACCGAGGTCGGCGAGAAAGCCGTCGCTGATATCGATGGCGGTACGGATGCCGTTCCGTACCAGCAGCTGTCCCTCGGTGACACGGGGGACCGGTTTATTGAAGGCGCCGCGGAGTGATGCGGCTATTTCCGTACCGGGGTTGAGGCTGTTTTTCAGCATGTCCATTCCCGCGGCAGCGCCGCCGAGATGCCCGGTAACGGCGATTTTGTCGCCGGTCTGCGCTGATGAACGGCGTAGAGTTTCGCCCGTACCGGCACCGAGGATGGTTACGGTTATCATCACTGCCGGGGACCGGCAGGTATCACCCCCGGCGATGGCTACCCGGTATTGTCCGGCAAGTTCTGCCATTCCCCGGTAAAGAGTGGTAACATCTTCGGAGTCGGTGTCTTCCGGCAGCCCCAGGGATACCAGCGCGTACTCCGGGACACCGCCCATGGCGGCGATATCGCTTAAATTCACCGCCAGAGATTTCCAGCCAAGTTCCTCCCAGGTGACGGTAGACAGCGTGAAATGAACGTTTTCAATCAGCGAATCGATAGTCGCCAGTTGCGTTCCGCTTTTTACCGGCCAGGCGGCGGCATCATCGCCGATGTTTATGGTCAATGGCGGAAGGTTTGTCGTTTTCCCCGAAGTATCGGCGATTGTTTTTGCCAGCAGGTCGATGAGCCCGAATTCACCCATCTCGGATATTTTCATACGTAAAATTATACCATATCGCCGCGGGGCTAACTAAAAAAGCGGGTATTACCCGCTTATAGTGTGTTTCCTTTTTGGTATTGCCCGTTATCAGGTGCGGCTTTCGCCACGGGTGGTTTCTCCGGCGTTTTCCCGACGGTTGAGTTTGCGTTTCGGCATCCGGATAATCGCCCCGAAGATTCCGGCGGAACCGATTACGGCGGCTAATATTCTGTCCGAGGTATCGGCGGGATAAGCCCAGGCAAGCACCACCAGGGTCAGGCCCATTATCCCGAAAACAATCGGGAAAAATTTACTCTCGGATTTTTCATTTTCCTTCATTCTTTCTCTCCCTACCATGGGCTTACACTATATATAACGGAAAATGTGTGGTTTTGTTAGCAAGAAAAAAAGAAATTTGTTTAGAAGCAGGTTGAATGGCCTATAATGGTAGTACAGAAATGACGCCGTTATCACCGCAAAAGAGAAAATATATCGCGCTGGGCTTAATGATAGCCGTGGTTACCATCAGTGTCGGCGGCTCGGTTTTACTGATACAACACTGGGAATTCATCTCCGGGCTGGAGGAGCACGGTTACTGGGGGCTTTTCGTAATCTCATTGTTCGCTGGTTCACCGATTCCGATTCCTACACCCAGCATGATACTAACGTTCACTCTCGGGAGTATTCTCAACCCGGTACTGGTGGGCCTGGTATCGGGTTTCGGGAATGCCGTTGGCAATGCCTTCATTTTCTGGGTGGGACACGGCGGGAATAAATTCTTCCAGAGCGTCAGCACGTCGGATCCGGAAGAAGAAAAGAAACCTTCCTCGCGGATCGGCCGTTTCTTTCAAAAGCTGACGCGTATGCCGGAGTTTATGAAAAACAGGGTTTTATGGGCC
>JASFHJ010000192.1:0-3918 GCA_050123255.1 Dehalococcoidia bacterium | reverse complement strand
GTCGCACTCAGGGTAACCGTTTTATCGGTGTCCTTCGCCAGGGCTATCAACTCGCTAGCAACCTGCTCTCCGTCAACTTTCAACACGACGTCATAGATACCGTCAGAGCCGCCGACATTGGTTATGGTGACGGAGACATCTACGGTTTCTCCCGCCATGGCGCTCTCCGGCTCGACCACAAAGTCGGTAACCTCAAAGGCGGCCCCCTCGCAGGAGCCCGATACAGCCGAGACAGCGACGACGGTAATGAGTAAGATTGACAGAGATATCTTCTTTATCATTAGTATCGGATTCCGTATCCGGATAACTTGCTGTCATTATAACACAGAGGATTTCAGGGCGAAATGGGTAATAAGTACTGAATAGACGTGTTCAGTGCAGCAATTCTACGCGGCAAGGAACATCAGGATAGCGCCGCAGACGGCTACGTTCAATGATTCGGCTTTATCTCTATCGGTGGGAACGGCAACGCGATAATCAGCCAGTGACATTACCTCTCCGGAAAGCCCGGTGGCCTCATTACCCAGAGCCAGCACCAGTTTATCCCGTCCTCCCAATATCGCCGGACCGTCAGTACCGTTGACATCTGCCGCCGCCAGGATAAAACCCGATTCTTTCAATTTATTAACCAGCTCCAAGCAGTCAGCCGTTCTCCGTAACCAGATAGACAACAGCGACCCCGCAGAAGACTGGACAGCTTTCGGCGAGAAGGGCTCGGCGCAACCTTCGGTCATGATTACCCCGGTAAAACCGAAAGCCGCCGCCGTACGGATAAGCGTACCGGTATTACCCGGGTCCTGGACATCCTCCAGGAGCAGTATTTTATTACCGGTGATTTCCGGTAACGAGTCGGAATACGTATCGTAAGGCAACCTGACTACCGCCATGATTCCCTGGGGGGTCCTGGTGTGGCATATAGATAGGAACTGGCTCTCCGGCAGGATACGCACCGGATAATCACGGTATATCATCGGGGGGTCTTCCATCGCCACTATCTCCAGGATGCTTTCCGGCGAAGCCTGCATAATCTGGCGGATAGCCCGGTCACCTTCGACGACAAACGCCCCGGATTCAAGACGGTTTCTACGGGAGGAGAGTTTTTTATACCACTTAAGCGGTTTCAGCGGCATGACCACCAACGCTTCACTTCCTGGTTCTGAAAATGATTATCAATAGAGCCCCGACAGCAATTACAATCGCCGACCACATAAAGCTCTGGACAGCCCAGTTAAAAAGGGCGGCACCCAGGATGACAAGGATGATTCCCAGGGCGACGAGAGAAATCCCGATTTTCAGGAAGAAATCCATGATTTTCTGTTTTTTACGCTCATATTGACCCATCATCACTTCAGGACGAACATCTTCATCATAGCTTACGGTATTACGCCCTATCCTGATAACCCGGGTGATAAACAGGATGGCTATGATGAGCAGGACGATTAATATTATTTCTTGCGCGCCTATTTTCATGATTACAAAAAAATCCGCCGGTTATTATAGGCATAAATTACGGTCGAATTTCCAGTGTAACTTAGCGGTTACCGGCTGAAAGGCACCAGATAAACATCCGAGCCGTCTTTACTACCCTTAACCAGTTCGCAATGACGCAGGGTAGCTATCTGGTTCTGCAAATCCTTGGGCGTGATATTGAATTTAGTGATTATCTCTTCCGGGGTAGCTCTGCCCTTGTTTTTAATGTAGTTATAGATAGCCTGCTGCAACGTATTCAATCCCTCGGCGCCGGACAGCCCGGTAGTCTCACGGGTACGCGTCGCCGTGTATACCGCCCAGGGGTCGCATGACTTCGCCGGCGACCTTACATCCATGTAGCAGTCTTCGCAGAGGACTTCACCAAGGTGGGTAAAGCTATCGTTTTCCTGGATTTCACGCTGACATCTCTGGCATTTCATCTTGTTTATATCATACCCTTTTTCAACGTTGATTTCACCCGCGGATGGTTTTTCCAAATGACGTATACCGACTCCCTGATAGCCGTACCAGGTATAATTATTTAAATAATTAAAACCACGTTTCCCGCTTTTTATCCCGATTCAACGTACCGGTGCGCTTCACCGGCCAATTTCGTCCCGAGTATCGGCTGTCCGGGTTTGAAGATACCCATCATTATCCGCACGGGAAACCGTCCAAATCATTAACCGGTGAGTTAAAGGAATCGATTATAAAGCTTTGGCTGTCTGGATTTCCTTGATGAGGTCTTCAATGGTGATGGCAGACATCGTGGTAGGTTGTAACGTACCCCGGGAACCGAGTTGCGCGGCAACACGCGCGATGACCGTGTTATTGGGGGCTTCAAGAATATTGATGAAATCATATTCACCCAGCAGCGAATATTGCACCAGGATTTTTGCTCCCATACCCTCCACTTCTTTATTCACTTCCCAGATTCTGCCCGGATTGCTCATAAGGGTCTTTCTTCCGGCATCGGTTAGCTTGGTTAGCATTACGTAATACGGCATGATTCTCTCCTAGTAAAAAGAATTGGACGCAATCACCGGAGTAATTGCGCGAGTTAATATTACATCAATATCCGGATAGTAGTCAACGAAAATTCAAATATATTCCGTAAAAAGACTGTGTCACCGATAGAGCCGTCAAACCGGAGGTTTTATATCGGTTCGTCCATGATCCGGTATACCGCCGCGATATCCAGGTTATTACGGATATGCTCCGCCAGTTTATCATATTCGTCGGCTTTTTCTGCGTTACCGTTACCGGTTTCTTCAGGCAGCCCCCAGCGACGCCGCAATGAATTTAAAAACGCCCGACGAAACTCATCATTGTGGAACAGCCCGTGCAGATACGTTCCCATCACCGAACCGTCCCGATTCAGCGTGCCATCGGGGTGGTCGGTGGCGCCCTGCGGCGCCTCGATGATACGGAAAGCCGGCGAACCGTCCCGGAACGTCGTCTGTCCCATGTGGATTTCGTACCCGGACAGTTCGATGCCCTCGGTTCCCGATAGTAAACCAACGCCGGAAATCACCCGGGCTCTGACCTGCCGTGTCGACTTTTCCGGAACGAACTCGGTGACGGCATCGAGCAAGCCCAGTCCGTCTATTTCCTTTTCCGGCGACTCCACCGCACCGGTATCCAGGATTTTCTTCCCCAGCATCTGGTAGCCCCCGCAGATACCTATTACCGGTACCCCTTCCCTGACCTTGAGCATGATATTGCTCATCAATCCCGAATCACGCAGGTATTGAAGGTCGTTTACGGTACTCTTGGTTCCCGGCAGAATGATGAGATGCGGGTTCCCGATTTCAGAAAGCTGCGTGACATACCGGACCCGGCATTTCTCGAATTCCAGGGGATCGAAATCATCATAATTGGATATATGAGGCAACCTGATTACGACAATATCCAGGTCCTCCTCGGCGGTGCTGGCCCGTCTCTCGTCGAGGTATACGGAATCCTCCTGCGCGATACGAATATCATGAAAATACGGTATCACCCCCAGGACAGGCTTACCGGCGCGTTCTTCCAGCATTTTTACGCCGTCCCCGAAAAATTCCAGAGCGCCGCGGAACTTATTGATAATCAGTCCCCTGACGTAACACCTTTCGTTATCTTCGAGTAATTCCAGCGTTCCCACCAGCGAGGCAAAGACACCGCCCTTATCGATATCCCCGACCAGCAGCACCGGAGCACCCGCCACCCCGGCCACCGCCATATTAACGATTTCTCTTTCCTTCAGGTTGATTTCCGCCGGGCTGCCGGCGCCCTCGATGACAACGATATCGTACTCATCCCTCAGGCGTTCCAGCGCATCACCCACCGTTTTTAACAGGGAAGGGGCTAATGTCCGATAATCAGACGCGGAAACAGTCTTGTAGACCTTGCCCATGACGATTACCTGGCAGCCGCTGCCGCTTGCGGGCTTAAGGAGCACGGGATTCA
>JASFHJ010000191.1:0-3919 GCA_050123255.1 Dehalococcoidia bacterium | reverse complement strand
ATACCGATTACAGCTGGTAATAAAGCCGGCGCCGTCGCTATTCGGGGGTATCCTGGTTACCTTTGATGTGGAAGGCGAAGAATACCGTATCTTCGTGAAGAATGAGGATACTATCGAAGATGTACTGGCGTTACAGCGCGGGGAAAGCCAGGCTGCCATTCCCTCCGGTAAGATAATCGGCGAGCCGGTTTTCTACAATCAACCCTGGAGCTGGCATATCGACCCTATGGATATCCACATGGCGGAATTAACCATCGAGGTGTGTAGCGGGTTGCCGTCGCACGTAGAGAACGACCTTGATTACTGGGTTAATACCGTCGGGCGGTTCTGTCCCTGGAGCGCCGAGATAGTGGAAGTCCAGGATTATAGATAATCTAGCTTACTTCCGCCTTCACTTTCCCGGCCTTCTCCACCCTTACCGCCGCTACCTTGAACTCCGGTATCATGGATACGGGATCGAGCGCGGGATTGGTAATCTCGTTGGTGGGGCTTTCGGCGAAATGGAAGGTCATGGCTATGGTGCCCTTGGGCGCCTCATCCGTTATCCTGGCTTTGGCGGTTACCTCACCACGCCGTGAAAAGACCCGTACCGTATCGCCGTCGGCAATACCCAGGGGGGCTGCGTCGCCGGGATTTATCGCCACCGCTTCTTCTTTATGGAAGATATTGAGTCCCTTCACCTTCCGCGTCATCGTGCCGGTGTGGTAATGGAATAAGCTGCGGTCGGTGGTAAGCACCATCGGATATTCGTCATCGGGAAGTTCGGCGGAAGGCCGGTATTCCAGCGGTACGAAGTGTCCCTTGCCGCGACTGAACAGTTCGGTGTGAAGAATACAGGTACCGGGGTGGTCTTCGCTGGAGCAGGGCCACTGCAAGCTGCCTTCTTCGAGTCGTTCGTAGGTGATGCCGCCGTAGCTGGGCGTAACGCTGGCGATTTCCTTCATTACCTGGGAAGCATCCTCGAAGTCGAAACCTCTGGCGCCCATGCGCTTGGCGATTTCAGAGATTATCCACCAGTCCGGCTGGCTGATTCCCGGCGGCTCAACGGCTTTTCTCACTCTCTGGACACGTCGTTCGGTGTTGGAGAAGGTGCCGTCCTTTTCAGCAAAGCTGGCTGCCGGTAAAACGACGTCTGCCGCCAACGCCGTTTCAGAGAGGAATATATCCTGAACCACGAAGAAATCGAGCTTCTCGAAAGCTTCACGGACGTGTTTGGCATCGGGGTCGCTGAGATAAGGATTTTCGCCCATGAGGTAAATCGCTTTTATCTGTCCGGTTCCTGCCGCGGGGATTATCTCGGTGAGGGTCTTACCGACATCAGGATTCAACTTCACGCCCCAGGCAGCCTCAAACTTCTCCCGGACATTATCATCAGCGACGGACTGGTAGCCGGGGTAAACGTTGGGCAAAGCACCCACGTCGCAGGCACCCTGGACGTTGTTCTGACCGCGCAGGGGATTAACCCCCGAGCCGGGCTTACCGATGTTGCCGGTAAGCATCGCCAGGTTGGCCAGTGCCATAACGTTGTCGGTGCCGTGGGTATGCTGAGTGATACCCATGGTGTAGAGGATGCTGGCGGGGCTGTTGATGGCGTACATGCGCGCCGCCTGGATTATCTTTTCCCGGGGCACACCGGTGATATCCACCACCATGTCTAGGGGATAGTCGTTCAGGGATTCCTTGAAAGATTCGTAGTTTTCGCATCTTTCTTCAATGAAGTTCAGGTCCATCAGGTATTCATCGACGATTAGCTTCATCATCCCCATCAGTAGAACTACATCGGTACCGGCGTGATGCTGCAGCCAGATATCCGCATCCCTGACCAGCCCGATTTCCAGCGGATTGACGACGATGAGCCTGGTTCCTTTTTCCCGCACGGCTTTGCGGATATCCATGCCGATGATGGGATGGGCTTCGGTGGTATTGGTACCGATTGCCAGGATGCATTTCGCCTGGCGTATATCGTCGAGCGAATTGGTCATGGCTCCGCTTCCGAAGGTTGTGACCAGACCGGCCACGGTAGGAGCATGTCAGAGACGGGCGCAGTGGTCGATGTTATTGGTGCCCAGCACCGCCCGGCCGAACTTCTGCATCACGTAATTATCTTCGTTGGTGGCTTTCGCCGAAGAAACCAGTCCTATCTCATCGCTGTGGTATTCCCTGAACTTCTCCGCCACCAGGGCCAGGGCTTCGTCCCAGGAAGCTTCAACCAGTTCGCCGCCTTTTCTGATGAGAGGAGTATTCAGTCGTTCGGGGCTGTTGACGAATTCGGCGATGCCGAAGCGCCCTTTCACGCACAAACGCCCCTGGTTCGCCGGGCCTTCGGGGTCGCCGCGCACTCCGGTAATTCTGCCGTCCTTGACGCCGAGGTACATCTGGCAGCCAACTCCGCAGTAAGTGCAGATGGTCTTGACCTCTTCGTCGGGGCGGGTGGTATCCTTGGGCATTATCGCGCCGACCGGACAGCGTACCATGCATTCGCCGCATGATTTGCATATCGAATCCATCAGCGGGGTGTCACCGAAAGTAGCTACCTTCATGCTGTAGCCGCGGTATGCCATGTCTATCGCTCCCACGCCGGTTATCTCCTGGCAGGCACGTACGCACCGGGCACAGAGGATACACCGGTTGCGGTCGATGTCGAAAAACGGATTACTGTTATCGATATCGCGTGGAGCGGTATCCCTGGCGATGCGCAGCGAGTGAACGCCGAGATAATCGACCACATCCTGTAGCTCGCAGTTTTCATTGTTGGGACAGACAACGCAGCGGTCGGTCACGGCGACATGACGCAGGCAAATATCATAGGGCCCGCAGCGCTCGCGACGGTGACATTCCAGGCATTCGCAGGGGTGGATACTCAGGATAAATTCCAGAGCCATCCGGCGGGTCTCGTTGATTTCTTCCGACTCCGTGGTTATCACCATGCCGTCGGTGCAGGGTGTGGTGCAGGCGGTGGGCATTCCCCGCATATTTTCAATCTGAACGATGCAGAGACGGCAGCCGCCGTACGGTTCCAGGTCCGGGAAGTGGCAGAGTGTGGGGATATAGATATCCGCCGACCTGGCGGCTTCGAGGACGGTCATGCCTCTTTCCGCCCGGATTTCCTGACCGTTGATATTTACCGTGATTTTTTCCATATATCACCTTATCGAGCTAGGACTCATCTTTGGCCGCCGTTCCCGGCTTCTCCGCTCTCACAGGCTCCAATTGGGTCGGGACATCTATGGTTTCACCGGTAACTTTAGTCACCGCACCGAAACGCTCCGGGCAAACCTCCAGGCAGGTACCGCATTTGATACATTTTTCCTGGTCGATGATATGAATCATCCTTTTATCGCCGGCGATGCATTCTACCGGGCAGTTACGTTTGCAGATGCCGCAACCCTGGCATTTATCCGGCAGTATATAGAACGAGATCAGGTTAACGCAGGAAAGCGCCGGGCACTTTTTATCCCGGATATGGGCTTCGTATTCATCGCGGAAATAGCGGAGGGTCGTTAGAACAGGATTGGGTGCCGTCTGACCTAATTGACATAAAGCACCAGCTTTTATCTGCTGACCCATTTTTTCCAGCAGGTCGATATCACCGGGTTCGCCTTCGCCGCGGCAAATCCTCTCCAGGATATCCAGCATCTGCTTGGTGCCGATGCGGCAGGGTACGCACTTACCGCAGGATTCGGCCTGCGTGAAGGAGAGGAAATAACGGGCGATATCGACGATGCAGGTCTCCTCGTCCAGAACCACCATACCGCCGGAGCCCATCATCGAGCCGGCAGCGGAAAGCGATTCATAGTCCACGGATTCATCGAGGTGCGTAGCCGGCAGACAGCCGCCGGAAGGGCCGCCGGTCTGTACCGCTTTGAATTGCTTGCCCCCCGGTATCCCCCCGCCGATATCAAAAATAATATCGCGAAGC
>JASFHJ010000190.1:0-3932 GCA_050123255.1 Dehalococcoidia bacterium | reverse complement strand
ATGAACCTGGCTTCGGTGGGGTCGTACTGGAAGTCGGGAAAGTAGGGCACCATCTGCTCGGTGAACTTGCCGCCCAGCACGGCACGACTCCGGTTGATGGCGTCTCTCCTGGCCTGCTCGGTTTCGGCTTCCCATTCCTGGCTTCGTTCCTCGCACCAGTCCCGGAATTTCTGCTCGAAGCGGAGCCGGATCATGTGATTGGCAAGGATGATAATGAGGACGGTAGCGGCTACGGCTACGGCGATGACAGCGGCAATATCCATTTTAGGCCTCCTTGTATATCAGCCTGAGGAGACGGGACAGGCGTTATCTCGTATCAGGCGGTGTGTTGACGGCTGCTGCCGGGTTTCACCAGCGGTATGTTCCGAGCGCATAACGGACACTCTTCGGGACTATAGACGATTACCTCGGCGCGATGACAGCTGAAGAAGGGAATCCCGAAATCGATTTTTTCCGTGGAACGGTCTATCATCACACCGATTCCCACGATTTTTCCGCCCAGTTCGTTTACGGCGTCGATGGTTTCCTTGATGGAACCGCCCCGTGTGAAAACATCATCGACGATTAATACCCGTTCGCCGGAGCTGATTTTAAAGCCGCGCCGAAATTCCCGGCCGCCCGACTCCTTTTTCTCGGCAAAGATACCCCGTACTCCCAGCTGACGGGCGGTCTCGTAGGCGAGGATAATCCCGCCGGTGGTGGGACCGGCCACCACCTCGATTTCTTCATCGACAAAACGGTCGGCTATAATGCCGCAGAGCAACTCGGTATATTCGGGGTATTGCAGTACCTGGAATTTCTCCCAGTAGACCGGTGAGTGCATTCCCGAAGACAGCAGAAAATGACCCTTCAGCACCGCTCCCGACTTCTCGAACATTTTCTCGACGCTATCCGTCATCTTTACTCCCGCTCGCTAATCATGAGGTAGCTTCGGGTAGCTGTTCGCCCAGCTCGTAAGCCGGGACCAGCTCCCAGCTATCCGGCGGCCAGGTAACCAGCCAGGCTTTGCCATGGATTTTATCACCGTCGACGAACCAGCCGTTATGAGAATCGTTGCTGTAATTCCGGTTGTCCCCCAGCACGAAGTAGCTGTTCTCCGGTACGGTTGTCAGTCGCATGGTATAAGTAGGCGGTGCCATGATATACGGTTCATCCAGTGGTGTGCCGTTGACGAATACCGCCCGGTTCTTTATCTCCACGGTATCGCCGGGCAGACCGATAACCCGTTTAATAAAATCTTCGGTGCTGCCGTTGGGCTCTTCGAATATGATTACGTCGCCGCGCTGCGGCCCCCCGAACCAGTATACCGCCTTGTTGACCACCACCCGGTCGCCTTCGGTGAAGTTCGGCTCCATGCTGGTCATAAAGACCTCGTAGGTCTGGATGGACGTCCGCGCCACGAAGAAAATAATCAGTGCCAGGACGACGGTTATAGCTATTTCTTTCAGAAACGTTTTCATAATAGCCTACCGCTGATTTGCCTCTATTATACCTCATTTGACCCCTTCTAGCTATAGCATCTGATAGTACTTTCTGCTTTAAGATAAGCGTTTTTCGCGCCTGATAAACACCCTGCTGGTCTTTCAATTTATGAATATTGCCAAAAATCCCGGCAGGTATTAGGATAGTATGGGAGTATATATGGCAACAGAGGAAGTCTTAAACCTGGATGAAGCCGTTAACATAGATGAAGCGGCGCCTTCGACGGAACGGCTGAAGGTCGTTCGCAGGGTCCTGTTCATAGCGTTTTTCGTGCTGATGCTGTCGATGATTTTCGTAGGATTGAGAATATTCGTGGGGTATATTCTGGGCTGCCTGGCTTCAGTCAGTCTCGTCACTGCTCTCACCTGCCGCTGGCAGAGAATAAGGAACTTCCTCTATTTGATACTGTTTACCGTACTGATAGCCATTATTTACTCCATGATACATGTCGAGGTATTGACCCGGGTCGTCACCGCTATCTTCGGTGATGCTGTCCTTGATAATATCGGATGGAAAATCTTTGACGGGCTGGCTTCGAATATATTGCTGTTTTTCGTACCGGCTTGTGGTCTCGTGGGGGTTGTCGGGAGTATAGTTCTATATACCAGGAGAGTAATCGAACGCGTTCAAAAACGAACTTGACTAGCTATACCTAGATGATATATGGTATATAGTACTTTGCCGGGATTCTTATTCCGGCGGGTGTGGCTGTTAAATGGATGTGATATATACGATTTTGCTGGCTCTCGGGGCTTTCCTGCTCGGGGCATGTCCGTTTTCGGTAATCCTGGGTCGTTTGTTCCTTAAAAAAGACATCAGGGACTTCGGCGACGGTAATCCCGGAGCCGCTAACGTTTTCCGCGCCGGCGGGCACAAGCTCGGATACCTGGCCGTTTTCATGGACCTGGTAAAAGGCGTCCCGTTTGTCCTGCTGGCTCATACCGCGGCAGGATTGATCGGACTTGCCATCGTACCCATTGCTATTTGCGCCATTCTGGGTCATGCGTTTTCACCTTTCCTTCAGTGGCGTGGCGGCAAAGCCATCGCGGTTACCTTCGGGGTACTGCTGGCGCTACCCCAGCATGAAGCGCTGCTGGCATTTATCGTTTTGGTGGTTATCGGGGCTTTGATGCTGGATAATGATTCCTGGGGAATGATGCTGGGTGCCGCGGGGACTCTGGCTTTTCTGGCTATCACCGAGGCGAGTTCCTGGAAGCTGCTGATTATGCTGGGGGTATCGATTATCTTTTCCCTCAAGCATTTCCAGGATTTGCGTACATTTCCGGGATTCCGGGGAAGACTGGTACGCTGGATTCAATCGGTAATCAGGAGTGCTACAGCCATAAATTAAGCAGGTTATATGATATATCAATTAGTTATAGCCGCCCTTTTGTTCGTGATACTCATTAATCTGATTCTTAATTTAAAGAGTATCCGGTCGCCCCGGGTTAACAGTAATGTCCCGGAGAATCCTCCACTTATTTCCGTGCTGATACCGGCCCGCAACGAAGAGGACAATATCGCCACCTGCCTGGAATCTTTACAAAAACAGGACTATCCGAATTTTGAGATAATCGTGCTGGATGACAATTCAGAGGACAGGACCGCAGAAATCGTCAGCGAACTGGCGAAAAGAGACGATCGTATCCGGTTGGTCAGAGGACAGCCACTCCCCGAGGACTGGGCGGGTAAACCTTTTGCCTGTCAGCAGCTCGCCGGAGCAGCCGCGGGTTCCTGGTTGTTGTTCGTCGATGCGGATACCGTTCATGCTCCCTACATGCTGCGCAGCGTCCTGGCGCTGGCCAGGGAAAAAAATACCTCTTTGCTTTCCGGGTTTCCCCACCAGGTACACCGGCATCTTCCTCAAAAGATAGCGGTGCCGCTGATTTACTTTATCATTCTCGGCTGGGTACCGCTGTGGTGGGTGCAGCGTCGCGGGTCGAAACGCGCTTCCGTAGCCATCGGCCAGTTCCTGTTTTTCTCTCGGGATGAATACTGGCGTATCGGCGGACACGAGGTAGTAAAGTCGAGGATTCTGGAAGATATCTGGATGGGCATCGAGGTCGCCCGTCATCAAGGACGCCATGTTGCCGTCGACCTTTCATCGGTGGTCTCCTGCGATATGTATCCCACCGCCCTGGCGATGTGGCACGGACTGGTGCGGTGCATTTACTCGGTTGTGGTGATATCCCCGGCGCTGCTGATGGGGCTTATCGTTGTAGCCGTCTTCATCTACATCGCGCCCTTTTACTGGCTCTGGAACGGATTTTTCATGTCGCCGACTCCCCTTGTTTGGCGTGCCACGGTTATTTCCCAGGTGGTACTGATACTCCTTATCCGGTGGCTCATAGATGCCCGGTTCAAAGCCCCGGCGTTATCCGTGTGGCTCCATCCGCTGGGTATATTTTATTTAGTGGTCAGCGTTCTCTATGCTTCCTGGCGCTGGTGGA
>JASFHJ010000189.1:0-3938 GCA_050123255.1 Dehalococcoidia bacterium | reverse complement strand
CGCGGATTGATATCGGTGATGCCTTTAAATACGAGATTATTCAGTCGGACACCTACAGTATCAGCATTACCGCCGATGATAATCTATTCGATGATATCCGGGTCACTCAAAGCGGTGAAGAACTAAAGATAGATTTGAAACCACTTTTCCGCTTCAATGTCACCGGGCTTGAAGCCGTCGTTACCATGCCGCGTCTGACCGGACTGGAAAGCAGCGGGGCTACTCGCGGATCTGTAACCGGTTTCAGTTCGGGAGATAATCTTGAGCTGGATATATCCGGGGCCAGCCGGGTGAAAATGACGGACATGACCGTGGGAGATATTGAAGGCAGCGTCACCGGAGCCAGTACGCTTGAAGCGGATGTCATTGCCGGAAATATCGATCTGGGGATTTCGGGTGCCAGCCGGGTTGAGGGAAGTCTGGAAGCCAGGGATGTGATTGTTGACCTTTCGGGCGCCAGTCGGATCGAGACAGACGGCTCGGGCAGTAATACTAAAATAGACGCCAGCGGCGCCAGTACCGTGAAATTCGGTGATTTTTCCGTCGATAACGCCGATGTTTCGCTCAGCGGCGCATCCACCTGCAAAATACGTGTTACCGGCAGGATTGACATCGACCTTTCCGGTGCCTCAAGGCTAACTTATGTCGGTAATCCGGTTCTCGGTAGTATTGATTTAAGCGGCGGTTCTACGGTCAACAGCGAAACCGAAGATTAAAATCAACCATCACCTGTACACTCAGACGGGACGGGAGAGTTCCCGGGAATTCGATATATTTGACTTGTAACTTCCTTGGTGACATCATATTGAATATCCCGGGAATTTCCCTTTTCGGGGGGTGGTTTTATGAAATCGGTTGGTTTGTTTTTGTCCCTGGTTCTGATAATCGCCGTTACAGGCTGTCAGCCGGAAGAGGTACCGGAAACGAAGCCTGTCTCGGAGAAGGAGGATGGTGAGGTGACAGGTATAACTATCGCTCTACCCGAGCCCCGGCTTGACGGAGAGGTGTCGCTGGAACAAAGCCTGCTGGGAAGAAGGTCGACCCGGAGTTATACCGGTGAACCTTTAACCCTTGAGGAAGTTTCCCAGCTTTTGTGGGCGGCACAGGGTATTACCAATACCGAGGGTCATCGGACGGCGCCTTCGGCCGGCGGATTATATCCGCTGGAATTATACGTCGTCGCGGGCGACGTTACCGGCCTGGAGCCGGGAATATATCATTATCTGCCGGAACACCACGAACTGGCATTAGTCGCTCGTGGGGATATCAGGAGTGAATTATCCGAAGCCGCTCTGTCTCAAGCCTGGGTTGCAGACGGCGCCATCAGTGTTGTGATGACGGCAGTCTACGAACGGACCACCACCAAATACGGTGACAGGGGAATCCAGTACGTTCATATGGAAGCCGGACATGCCGCCCAGAACCTGTGCCTTCAGGCTACCGCCCTGGGACTGGGGCTGGTGACCGTGGGGGCTTTCTACGTCGAAGAGCTGGTCGAGTTGCTTAACCTGTCGGAAGATGAAGAACCGTTATATGTGATACCCGCAGGCAGGAAATAATATAATATATATACTAAATACATATAAGAAATACAAAGGAGGCACCGATGGAATGGCATGATATGATGGTAGACGGCTACGGGCGGATTATCGAAATCCTGGAACGCGCTCTCGACGGACTGACCGGGGAAGACCTTAACTGGCAGCCCAAGCCCGACTGTAACAGCATCGGCTGGCTGGCATGGCATCTTACCCGTGTGCAGGACGACCATATCGCTTCGTTGATGGGTGACGAACACCTCTGGATAAAGGACGGCTGGTATAACAAATTCAATCGCCCCGCCGACCCCAAGGACATCGGCTTCGGGCATACCCCGGAGGACGTAGCGGCGTTCAAATCTCCGGGTGCCGAAACGCAGCTGGCTTATCACCGCGCGGTCACGGAACGCTCTCAGAGCTTTTTCCCGACTCTTTCCCGGGCAGATCTGGATAAAGAGCTTGATGAACCATGGTTCCAGCCCCTCCCGACCGTTGGAGTGCGTATCATCAGCGTACTGGGTGACAATCTGGAGCACGCCGGGCAGATAGCCTACGTCCGGGGCCTGCTCCAGGGCAAAGGCTGGCAGCCGTTTTAGTTGCTCTCGTGAGATTTTTACCACCCGAATCGAATATCTTGATATAAAACGTACTTGACTATTCTTTCCGGATATAATTAAGTATTTATCAGGAGTATATTGGTCCGACAAATTTATATCAGGAGGGATTTATGGAATGGTACGAGCTTGTATCGGGCGGTTATGAAGGCGTTTTACGGGTTTTGAACTATACCCTGGATGGACTTGACGAGGAAGCTCTCAACTGGCAACCCAGACCGGACAGCAACAGCATCGGCTGGCTGGCGTGGCACCTCACCAGATGGCATGACGTTATGATTTCTTCCTTCATGGAAGAGGAGCAGCTCTGGATTAAAGACAAATGGTACGAGAAATTCGGCCGGCTGGCCGACGAAGAAGACCACGGACTCGGTCACAAGCCGGAAGACCTGGCAGAATTCAAGTCGCCGGACGCGGCGACTTTACTCGGCTACCAGAGCGCCGTCCTGGAGCGTTCCAGACGTTTCTTTCCCACCCTTACCCCGGCGGATTTAGATAAGCAGGTGGAAAATACCCCGTTCAAGCCACCGCCGACCTGGGGCATGATGCTCGTGGGTACTCTCAGCGACAGTCTTCAGCATGCCGGGCAGGCATCATACGTGCGGGGCCTGCGTGAAGGTATGGGCTGGCATTAAATATCTGTGTAAATTCGGGTATTGACAAATTCTTCATTAAGTATTAATATTCGCAAATGACAATGAAGGATAATAGAGCCAGGCCCAAATATGTCGTCGGGCAAAAGGTCATCATCCAGCCGGTCAGCGACCAAAGTGCGAACCGGCGTGAAGACGAAATCAACGAGTACGCCGGTCAGGTCGGTGAGGTATCCAACTATTACTGGATAAATCCGCGTAACCACCAGGTATTCTACATGTACCACGTACAGGTCGGTGAACAGCGAAAAGAGATAGCTGTCTACGAGGATGAACTGGAGCCCTGTTTATCCTGAAAAGCAGGTATAATGAAACGCAGGTTTTCGGGGGATTAGATAGCCTGCGTTTTTAGTATCCTGGAGGCGACGGGCGGATTCGAACCGCCGAATAGGGGTTTTGCAGACCCCCGCCTTAACCACTTGGCCACGTCGCCATCCCACAATATTCTAAAGTATTTGACTGTTTCTTTTCAATAGGGGGTGACGTGTATATTCCTCGGGGATTCCCCCTGATTTATTTGCAGGCAGTGTCGGTATTTGGTACTCTAGGGTATAAACGATTTCTGCCGGGGGTGACCTCATGAAAGACGCATATGCAAAAGCCGGCGTTGACATCGCTGCCAAGAATGTCTCCAACCGTCTCGTGGGTGAAGTCCTCAGCAAGACCTTCCGTCCGGAAGTGGTGGGGGGCGCCGGTTTTTTCGGCGGAATGTATGAATTCAAAGGCTACAAGAACCCTGTTCTCGTCTCCAGCACCGACTCTGTCGGCACCAAAACGAAAATAGCCATCGTTCTCGACCGTTATGATACCGTCGGTATCGATATCGTAAACCATTGCGTAAATGATATTTTCACCAGCGGTGCCGCACCCGTATTTTTCCTGGATTATATAGGAATCGGCAAACTGGTACCGGAAAAGGTTGCCACAATCGTGGAAGGACTGGCTAAAGCCTGTGCCGACGTAGGGTGTGTATTGATCGGCGGTGAAACCGCGGAGTTAGCCGATGTCTACAGCGGTGATGACTACGACCTCGCCGGTTTCGTGGTAGGAGCGATTGAAAAAGACGAAATAATCGACGGCAGCACCATCAAAGCCGGGGATGTAGTTCTCGGTCTGCCGTCGAACGGACTACA
>JASFHJ010000188.1:0-3945 GCA_050123255.1 Dehalococcoidia bacterium | reverse complement strand
TTCACTCAGCGGTACCCGCCGGTATGTGCGATAAAAGTCGCAGACATACCCCCGTATCTGGTTTACCTTGAAGATGAAGGAACATATCCTCTTTTCCTGAATTCTCAGATGAGGTGGGCGCCGTGAAAAGAAGACAAATTGCAGGATTTAGCGTTGTAGCGGTTATAGTAATCGCTTTTATCGTCGGGGTAGTCGTTTTCGGTCCGGATAGCGGAGACGTTGAACTTCTGGAAGGCACCGAGGTAAGGGAATATAAAGGCGAAAATCTTTCTTCCATAAATGACTTCCGCCAGAATGCCATCAAGGGCACCCAGTATATTGACGAGGAAACCTACATGCTGGAGGTAACGGGACTCGTTGCCAATCCCGTCAGTTATACCTACGACCAGGTGCTTGATGATTTCGACAGCTATCAGAAGGTCGTCCGGCTGAACTGCGTGGAAGGCTGGGCGGTCAACCTTCTCTGGGAGGGTGTCCTGGTAAGAGACGTTATCGAAGAGGCTTCGCCGCTACCCGAGGTAAATACTGTTATATTTCATGCTTACGACGGCTATACCACTTCCTTTCCTATCCAGTATGTCCTGGACAACGATATCCTGATGGCCCATAAAATGAATAATTTAACCATCCCCCCGGAAAGAGGATTCCCCTTCCAGCTGGTGGCGGAAAGCAAATGGGGCTATAAATGGATAAAGTGGATAACCAGGATAGAGTTTTCCGACGATGCCGACTACGAAGGGTTCTGGGAGAGCCGCGGCTACTCCAACATCGGCGACCTTGAGTCCAGTTTCTTTGACTGACTTGATTAGTCCGGGGCGGACATCATGCGTGCGCGAAGCCGTTCCGCATGACGGGGAGCCGCCAGCCAGAAAAGGACACCGGCCAGCCCGAAGGATACCAGGCTGATGATGAAAGCGACCTGGTAGCTTTCGGAGATATCGAAGATATATCCCCCCAGCCAGGGCCCGACAGCGCCGCCGATACCCGTCCCGGTAAGAATCAGGGCGGATATTGCCCCGATGTTTCTGCCGTGGTAGATATCCGCCGTACTCACGAATATCCCCGGAGTGAATATCCCCGTAGCAAATCCGGAAACGATGGCATAGATATAAAGCAGCCAGGACTGGGTATTGTCCTGCACCGAAAGCAACGCTACCATGGCGCCCATCGCCATAACCACCGCTATTGTCGCCGCCTTTTCCCTGCCGATGACGTCGGATATCGAAGCGCAGAGCTGCCCGCCGATAGAAGCTATCCCGAACAGGGCGAATACCGAAGTGGCCAGCATGCTGGAGTAACCCACGTCCACCGCGAACTTAATCTGGTGGGCAATGACCAGGTAATTCCCCGTACCCCAGTAGCAGAACTGCGAGAAAACAAGCAGCCAGATATTGTGGGTCTTTAACGCGCTGCGCAGGGTCCAATCACGTGCAGTTTTTGGTTCGGCGTTTTCAAGATTCGCTTCCGCCACCGGTTCATCGGCGCCGTAGGCTTTCAGGTTTTTATCTTCGGGCCGGTAATAGAAAAGTATATAGTACAGCGGCAATAAAACTACCACCAGAAAACCCGCCATGACATAGAAAGAAGGACGCCACCCCGAAGCCGATATAACCGCCTCGACAATCATGACGTAAGCAAAACTGAGCCCTCCCCCTATTTGCCCCAGACCGATAGCCAATCCGCGTTTCTTGCCGAACCAGTTCATCAAGGTGGGATTCAAAATCGGCGCCGCACAGCAAGCGGTCCCGATGGGTGCCAGGACACCGAAGAGAACATAGAAATGCCAGAGCTCGCCGGCAAAGGCGCAGAGAAAAGTCGCCAGGGTCAGTATCACGATGCCGGAAAAAGCCACCACCCTCGGCTTCCAGCGGTCCACCAGACTCCCGGCAATCGGCGCCGTCAGACCGTAGACGAGGACGTTCAGCGAAAGCATGATGGCGGTGCTGCCGCGGTACCACTGGAACTCGTCCAGGATGGGATCGAAGAACACGGAAAAGGCATTCCTGATGCCGTAGATCAGCATCATGGCAATGACCATCAGACCGACGAGATACCAGCCGTAAAAGAAACGGGGACGCGAACTCAAAAGATGTACCTTTCCAGAGAAATTATAATGATATATCGGGATTTAATATATCATACCATAAACGGGAATTATTCCACTTTCTCAACCGAAAAAGCCACCAACCAGTAAGGACCCGCGCAATCCCCGGGCAATGCCTGCCCGATTTTTTCTTCCGCAAAGTCGGGTGGTATTTCGCCGCCACCCATCCGCAAATTATCCCCCGCCTTAGCCACCCGGACTCCTTCTTCGTTCACCACCCAGATGACATCGCCTTCTATTTCCAGCGTGTAACCGTAAGGCCAGAGAATCAGGCAGTCAAATACACGAAGACATCCATTGTCATCAAGTACCAGTTCACCGGACATCTCTGCCGTCAAACCTATTTCCTGTACCTCCGACTGTACCGGGAAATAAGGGGTGGGTTGGGGGATCTTTTCGTCGCAAGCAGTCAGCGATGTTAACGAAAGCATCAGAATCACCGCCACTCCAAACAAAATACGATGCATGATTTTTCTTCCCGTCTTTCTTCTACCTCCTCCCCGAAACGAGTGTATTTACCCATAACTATAGCACCAAGTATTCCAATTATATTATACTTATACCATCAAAGCGTAAACCCCCGGGAGGATTGCTATCAACCAACCCGAGCTATCCAGGATAACCGAAGAAAGCCGGAGTAAAACGTTCCGGTGGTCTTACATCGTCCTGCCGCTGGGTCTGCTGGTTCTTTCGGCGATACTGGCAATCGCTTTCTTCGGCACACTGCCGGAGCAGGTCGCCTACCATTTCACCGATGACGTTCCCGATAGATGGGTCACCCGCGGGGCTATCATCGCCTGGATGCTCTTTCCCCAGTTTTTCCTGGCTTTTATCGGGGTAGCCCTGAGCGGAATCGGCTCTATTATCAGCCGTCGCTACGAACTTTCCGACATCAGCCATATCCGGCGAATCCTCATGGCGATGGGTAATATGGTCGCCCTCCCCCAGATAATCATCATCTTTGCAATGCTCGATATTTTCCTATACAATGCATACGAGATACGCTTCCTGCCGCTGTGGATTATTATCCTTATCGTTTTGCTGATCGGCACCTTCATTCTGGTTATATTTTTTCTACGAACCCTGAGACATTACAGCAGGTCAAGCGTCAATAATACCCAGGAGAACAACAATGACTAACCGGACACCGGGCAAACTCACCATGGAGAAACTCACTTCGCTCTGCCAGCGACGCGGCTTTATCTTCCCCGGCAGTGACATATACGGCGGTCTTTCCGGCTGCTACGACTTCGGGCCTGTAGGCGTGGAACTGAAACGCAATATTAAAGAAGCCTGGTGGCGTAATATGGTCAGGGAACGTAACGATATGGTGGGGCTGGATGCCAGTATCCTGATGAATACCAGTGTCTGGGAAGCCAGCGGACATCTCACCCAGTTTTCCGATCCCCTGGTGGAATGTAAGGAGTGCCACCAGCGATGGCGTGCCGATGATCTCGCCGAAGACAAATGCCCCTCCTGCGGCGGCGAACTGACCGAACAGCGCATGTTCAACACCATGTTCAAAACATTCATCGGTCCGGTGGAAGAAGAAGCCGCCGTCGTCTATCTCCGTCCGGAGACATGCCAGGGAATATTCGTTAATTTCCAGAATGTCCTAAATACCAGCCGGAAGCGACTTCCCTTCGGAATCGCCCAGATAGGTAAGTCTTTCCGTAACGAAATCACCACCGGAAATTTCATCTTCCGCGTCCGTGAATTCGAGCAGATGGAGATGGAATACTTCGTCAAACCCGGCACAGACGGGGAGTGGTTCGACTACTGGCTTGAAGAACGCCGGAACTGGTATATCAACCTTGGTATTAATAAAGAGCACCTCGGTG
>JASFHJ010000187.1:0-3947 GCA_050123255.1 Dehalococcoidia bacterium | reverse complement strand
ACTGCTGTCATCACAAAGAAACGGCACGTTCCCGGATTTGAAACCGGCAGGCAGCCGGCATGAAAAGCTGGAACGATACTGGCAATCTTCCGGTGAAAAACCCGGAATGAACCGGGAGGAATGGGAATTTTTCAAGGTCAGACCGGGCAATTACCCCACCACGAGACTGGCTGCCATGAGTATTCTCCTGTATCGTTACCGGGAAACCGGCCTTCTGGAGGGATTGCTGGAAGAAATTATCCGCAAAGAACAACCGGATTACAATCGTCTTGTAGAAGCCCTGTATGTTCCGACGGAGGGAACCGGTATAAAAACGCCGGCGTTGCTGGGAAGGGGACGCGCCGCGGATATCATCGTGAACGTGGTTTTACCGCTGGCGGCTGCCCAAGGAGAGATAACACCGGAGCCGGAGCTGAACCGCCGGGCTTACGAAATCTACCGCCGGTATCCCCGGCTCGATACCAATAACCTGGAGAAACATATGAGTAACCAGTTCGGTATAGACCGGGGCAAAGTGATCACCGCCTGTCAACAGCAGGGGTTGATTCACGTCTACCGCAGGCTCTGTTCCCGGGGGAAATGCCCGGAATGTCCCCTGAACCTGCGAAAGAAGCCGTCAAGACGCTTATAGTCCTGATAAACGGGGTTCTTTTGGGCTATTGACAGGCGATTTGCGGTATCCTACAATTGCCAGAAGGAATGCTGAATCGAGTGATGTTCAAGAAGATGAACGGGGTTCACATCAAGCCGTCGATGCGCCGGCGGTTACGGTTTGCGACGCTCAGCATGGTCAACCAGATATTGCTTATCGCCCTGGCGATAGCCTGGATTGTGCATATTTCCATAATTGCCGTGTATGACGTCGTTTATTTTGAAGAGAGCAATCCCGCCGTCCTCTGGGCGGAAATCATCACCCTGGCAGTAATACTTATATTCTCTATCTATATCTTCGTTCTGCAGATAATGCGTTTCGGCGAAAGACGTGAAGATTCCGGGGAGAGGCGCCGGGCATCGGACCGGAGAGCTGACGATCGGGCTTAAAAAGCCCTTTCATAAACTCCGTTTACCACATTAAGTATACACGTGCCGTTTTTCCGGTAATGTTTACAGGAAATTGATTATCTCTGAAAGAGTCTTTATCCGGGGGCAGTCGGTAATATCCTGATAATGGTCGGTACGGTCCAGGAGAATGCCCTGTATTCCGGCGTTACGGGCGCCGACAATGTCCACCTGGTACTGGTCGCCGATATACAATGCCTCTTCGGGCCGGACACCCGCGCGCTTCAGTCCTTCGAGGAATATCTGCGGGTTCGGTTTGCCGACGCCAGCATCCTGTGACGTGATGATTGCGTCCAGTACAGCCGTCAGCCCCAGGCTGTCCAGAATCTCCCCCATATTGTCTTCCACGTTGGATATCATCCCGAGGAACAGCCCCCTTTTCTTCAGGTCGGATAATGCGGGGTCAACGTCGTCAAAGAGGACCAGGTTCATTGTCGCCTGCTGCATCTTAACCAGCAGCTTCATGGCGAGGCTTTTATCGGCTTCGATGCCGGCTTCTTTAAGCATAATCGCCTGGTGCTGAGTATAGAGAACCAATTTCTCTTCCGGGGAACGCGAACTCAGCGGCTGACGGGCGATTTCGTTGTAGATGTATTCGTCAGCGGTTACAATGGGTGCCAGGAACATTTCCGGTGATGCGTCGATGCCGAATTCGGCAAGAGCCCCGGCGATCAATACCTCACGGGGAGGGTCGTAGGTTATCAATGTCTGGTAGAGGTCGAAAAAGACGGCTTTAATCATATCTTACTCCCTTGGCTGAAACAGTATAATTGTAATCCAGAGCAGCCGGTCTGTAAAGCGTTTGCCAGCCCGCTCACGATAGATTCTTAACCCTAATCCATTTTTCCCCGTATCACGGTATAATCTATAACCACCATCCCGATAAGAGTCTTGCCCTAAAAATCATTCTGAGGAGCGGAGCGACGAAAGAATCCCTGGGTGGGGCCACCTTGGTATTGATAATTGCTGAAAAGACCCTCGCGCCCGCCTGCGGAGGGCTCAGGGTGACAGAAAAACGAGAGCGGTCCAGCCTACGCCAAGGCTATGGCGGACAAGCCGGGTGGGGATAAATATCTAAAATATGAAATAAATATTCATATTGTGAAAAACAGGCATGAAAAGGTATTGTGTGACAGGTACAAACCTGCTATGATGTATGAGCCCCCCAAGGCTTTGTGTGTATATAACTATGGCTATTATTAAAACATCCAATTTAATAAAGAAATTTAAAGACCTCACGGCGGTGGACAACGTCAATCTGGAGATAGATGAAGGCGAATGCTTCGGTCTGCTGGGTCCCAACGGCGCCGGTAAGACTTCGCTCATCCGCATGCTCACGGCCGTCTCGCCGATATCCGGCGGTGATATCTGGATAATGGGCAAAGACCTGAAGAAATATCCCCGCGAGGTGAAAGCCATGCTGGGAGTGGTTCCCCAGACCGACAACCTCGACGAGGATTTAACGGTGATACAGAATCTCCGTACCTTCGCCCGGTACTTCGCCATACCTAAGGAGATTGCCAACCAGCGCAGCCTGGATATCCTGCGTTCCTTGCGGCTTGAGGAGAAAAAGGACGCCGCCATCGACGAATTATCCGGCGGAATGAAGCGCCGGCTCTTGATCGGGCGGGGCTTGATTAACGACCCGAAAATAGTCATCCTCGACGAACCGTCGGTGGGACTCGACCCGCAGGCGAGATACATGGTCTGGCAGCGTTTACGCGAACTGAAGTCACATGGAGTTACCCAGCTCCTCTGTACGCAGAATATGGAAGAAGCCGCCCGTCTCAGCGACCGCGTGGCGATTATCAACCAGGGCAGAATCATCGACATGGATACGCCCCGGGGGCTGGTGAAGAAATATATGAGCCGTCAGGTATGGGAGATCGACCTGTTAGCCGTCGAACGCGAGAAGGTCGTCGGCGAACTGAAAAGCCGCGGGATTGAGTACGAAGAATTTTCCGGAATAATCCACGTTTTCCCCCGGGATGACCAGTCGACGGAAGGGCTGCCCGGAACTGCCCGGGCGGCTACGCTGGAAGACGTTTTCTTCAAACTCACGGGGAGGTCACTGGTGGAATGAGGATGTTTTCCTGGCGTTTTTACCGGCTCTGGCAGCGCAACCGCGATGTCTTCTTCCGCTTGTGGCATTCGGAAGGTGCCGGGGCAATCATCGAGCCGGTGCTGGTTCTGCTGGCTTTCGGCATGGGCATGGGGGCGTTGATCGGTGACGTCGGCGACCAGAAATACATCGAGTTCCTGGCGCCGGGCATCATCGTCGCTTACGCCATGTTCTCCGCCAGCTTCGAATGCACCTACGGCAGCTATTTCCGCATGGAGCACCACTATACCTTCGATGCTATCCTGGCCACGCCGCTGAACGTTGAAGACATCACCGCCGGCGAGATTTTCTGGGGAGCCACCCGTTCTTTCATCACCGGATGCGTTATCCTGGCTATCGCGGCGATATTCCAGCTGGTGCACTCCCCCTGGGCGATATTGATTCCTTTCGTGGCGGGACTTTCCGGCGTTATGTTCGGTGCTGTCGCCCTGTTCGTAACCTCGATTGTACCGGCGATATACACCTTTAACTTCTTTTTTACATTATTCATCACACCGATGTTCCTGCTGGCGGGAGTGTTTTTCCCGCTGACCGAGTTCCCGGAAATTGTCCAGAAACTCAGCTGGATAGCTCCTTTGACACCGGTGGCTCATCTCAGCCGCGGTCTGTTCCAGGGCGAATTTCAGTTGAGCATGCTGCTGGCGCTGTTTCTAATAATTGCCTGGGCTGTGGTATTCTTTGGTATAACGCTGGTCACTTTGCGAAAGCGCTTAACCACCTAGTCGGATATAAGGAGCGGCAATGTCGGTTTTAATCGATAGCGATA
>JASFHJ010000186.1:0-3969 GCA_050123255.1 Dehalococcoidia bacterium | reverse complement strand
CTATCACCGAGGAACAGATCCAGGAGCTCAAGGCGCAATACGGACTGGACAGGTCCCTGATCGTCCAGTATTTCGACTGGTTGGGAGGTATTTTCAGGGGTGACCTGGGCACATCCATAAGGTTTCACTATGATGTCGGCTCCCTGATTATGGAAAGAGTCCCCGTAACCCTGTATCTCGGGGCAATAGCCTTTATCGTCGCCCATGTTTTCGGGATACTTGCCGGTATTATATGCGCCGTAAGACGCGGCACGTGGATTGACACGGTGGTAACTATCTTGGCTAATATCGGTATCACGGTGCCTATCTTCTGGCTGGGCATTATGATGATATATCTCTTCGCCGTTGAACTGGATTGGCTGCCAGTTATGGGCTATACCCCGCCCACCGAAGACCTCTGGTTGAGCATCAGACAGGCTATCATGCCGGTAATCTGCCTGGCTATTCTACCCATGGCCTCAACCGCCCGTCAAACCCGTTCCAGTATGCTCGAGGTGATGCAACTCGACTATATCCGTACCGCCTGGTCAAAAGGTTTAGTAGAACGATCGATAATCTTTAGACACGCTTTAAAGAACAGCCTTATCCCTGTACTTACCCTTGCCGGTCTTCACCTGGGCACTATCATTGGCGGCTCGGTATTAGTCGAAACCGTGTTCAATATCGCGGGCATGGGGAGGCTGGCTATAGCCTCCGTCTTCAGTAGAGACTTTCTGGTTACCCAGGGAATTACGGTGGTGATAGCGGCCGCCGTGGTCATGGTGAATCTGGTGGTAGATATCGCCTACGGCTGGTTTGATCCCAGGATCAGGTTCAGATAGGAATGTAAATCATGGTAGATAAGGGCACCATAAATGCAGAAACTTTGGAAATGCCTCCCCGTGTTGGCGAGTTCCGCCGTTCCTTACGCATTTTCATGGGCCGTGGCATCGTCATCTTTGGCCTCGTTATTATCGTGATATTTCTCATCACCGCTGCCTTTGCACCACTGCTTGCCCCCTACGGTCCGTACGAACCAGATCTGGCCAATGCCCTGTCTCAACCTTCCACCAAACACCTTCTCGGCACGGACAACATCGGCAGAGATACTCTCAGCCGAATCATCTATGGTACCCGTATTTCCCTTATGGTCGGTATTATTGCCGTGGGTATTGCCGCCGGGGCGGGAATGACCCTGGGTCTTCTCGCCGGCTACTTCGGCGGCTGGACGTACACCATCATCATGCGGTTTATGGATGCGTTGATGGCCTTCCCCCAGATATTGCTAGCTTTGCTTATCACCTCGCTGCTCGGCGGGGGTCTGGTGAACGTTATGATTGCACTCGGTATATCACTTATGCCCGGGTACGCCAGGATAATGTGCGGCCAGGTACTAACCATCAAAGAAAATGACTATATCATTGCCGGACACTCCATGGGTTCCAGCAATATACGTATGATGCTGCGTCATATTTTACCCAACAGTATTCCCCCACTCATCGTTATGATAACCATGATGATGGGTACTACGATTCTAGCCGAAGCGGGACTCAGTTATCTTGGTATCGGTGTGGAATTGCCCACGGCGACCTGGGGGGGTATGGTCAGCGATGGCTATATGTATCTGACTTCTAATCCTATCCTTTCTTTCGCACCAGGTCTGGCCATAATGATTGTAGTGTTCAGCTTCAATATGGTGGGTGACGGTCTAAGAGACGCCCTGGACCCGAGACTGCGCGGCGTTATCTAGTACCCGGTTACTAATACAGGATTAAATCATCCAAAGATGCTCAATTCATTTCTCACTAGAGACCAGCGTACTGTATCGGTGAACAGGACGAACAACCCGTAACAGCATTCTTCAACTTTACCGGACTGTATTTCGAATTCATCATCCCGAATGTTATAATATTATAGCTCTACTTTTTTCTGTATCCTCCGGAGGGAAAATAAGTATGACAAATACCACCCGAAGTAAATCAGCCCGGCAACTGCGCGCTGAAAAAGAAAAGAGAATCATGGATACTATCCGGTTGAAAATACCCGACCGCGTACCTGTTATCTGCGGCATGGGTTATTTCCCGGCCAGGTACGTCGGGATACCGTTTTCGGCGGCATACTACGATTACGATGCCTGGTACGATGCTTACAGGAAAACGCTGGCGGATTATCCCGCCGACCTGGTATTTCACCAGCCTTTCACCCCGGGGAAAGCCCTGGAAATCCTCAATCCCAGGCAGAGTCGCTGGCCGGGTTATAGCTCCGACCCCAATCACGGGCACCAGGCGATTGAGATTGAAAACATGCAGACGGATGAATACGATGCCTTCATCAAAGATGCATCGGACTATATGCTTCGCGTTCATATACCCCGCACCTCGGAGAATCTGACCGGGCTGGCTTCTTTTCCGGCATTATCCGGTCTGACCGGTCACATGGGCGCCCAGGCGCTGGCGATGGCTTTTTCATCCCCGGAGATGATTAAAGCCGTCGGTACTCTCCAGAAAACCGGGCGCGAAATGAGGAGATGGCAAAAGAAAATCGACCGTTTTAACAAAATGATGCAGGAATGCGGATTCCCCCAATATTTCCAGGGAGCTGCCCTGCCGCCGTTCGACATGATATCCCATTCCATGCGCGGTATGTCCGGTACCATGCAGGACATGTTCCGCCAGCCGGAGAACGTCCTTCGGGCCTGTGAGAAAATCCTCGAGATAACGCTGGCCCGTCCCACACCACATCCTTCGGAGAACGGGTATATCCGCATGTTTATGACCAATACCCGCGGCTCCGATGACTTCATGTCAACCAGGCACTTCGAAAAATTCTACTGGCCCACTTTCTATAAGCTTGTTTCCACCCTCATCGAGAGAGGCGCAACGCCCTGTATCTTTTTCGAAGGTAATTTCACCTCCCGGCTGGAATATCTGCTGAATTTTCCCAGGGGTAAATTGCTCGCCCGTCTGGATAGCACCGATATCCATAAAGCCAAGGAAATCCTGAAAGACCACGTATGCGTCCAGGGTAATGTTCCCTCCACCCTCCTACAGGTGGGCACGGTGCAGCAGGTGAAGGATTACTGTAAAAACCTCATCGACACGGTCGGCGAAGGCGCCGGTTTTATTCTTTCGCCCCGCAGCTCCACCGACGAGGTAAAACCCGAGAACCTCAAAGCGATGATCGATTTCACCCAGGAATACGGAGTGTACAAATAAGTTCGGGATAAACGCAATCACCTCAAGTTGTGATAGAATATTCTCATGACTTCCCCGTCTTCAGCCGGAACAACGCCGGGTCACGACGAATCGTTATCATACCGGTACATACCGGCTGCCAACAGGTTCTCGATTCTTTTGTTCGGTCTTGTTAACTTTCTCTGGTGGATAGGACTCTACATATACGTCCCCATCTTCCCCGTTTATATCCAGGAAACCGGGGCGGGACTCGGTACGGTGGGTGTGATACTTTCGGCGTACGCCATACCCCAGGTACTCCTGCGCATCCCCCTGGGTATATGGTCGGACAGACTGCGCAATCGAAAACCGGTCGTGGCGGGGGGCATAATCTTCACCTCGATAGGAGCGCTGGGACTGAGCCTGGCGACAAATCCCTGGCTGTTATTCCTGTCCCGTTTTGTTACCGGAATCGGAGCCGCCACCTGGGTGGTCTTTCCCCTGTATTTCAACGCCTATTATCCCGCCAACGATAGCGGGAGGGCCATTGGAATTATCAATTTTATCCGCAACATCGCGCTGATAACCGCCACCGCCGCCAGCGGGTTCATCGCCGAGGGATTCGGGTTAAGCCGGCCTTTCCTCATCGCCGCCCTGCTGGGGTTCCCTGCTTTGGTCGTGTTATTGCTGACCAGAGAAACCCCGCTGCTAAAGGATTCGGCGCTTTCCCGTGAGACAACGTTATCGATAGCTACCCGTCCCCTGCTCCTGGTAGTCTCCTTAATGGGGATATTACTGCTCTTCGCCATGTTTACCG
>JASFHJ010000185.1:0-4003 GCA_050123255.1 Dehalococcoidia bacterium | reverse complement strand
GGCAATATCGCTGATGCTGACTTTTTTAAAGCCGTGGTTCTGAAATAATTCGATAGCCGCCCGCCTGATGTTCTCCTTTTTCTGCTCTTTCCTTCTTTCAAAACCGTCCATTTTGACCTCCCGGAATATTTTATTCAAACTTTCTGAACAATTTTCCTGATTCGAAATTATTGAACTAATTTTCCTAAAATTATATAAAATATTATTGACAAAGTCAAGTACCCGCTTTATAATATTTATTGCTTTTGTTTAATTATTACATTATTCGCCTGCCAACGGTATTTGGCGGCACTGAAGAGGAAAAGGAGGCGATATGGCCGACTACGCAATTGTAGCCGAGGATCTCACCTACAGCTACGGCGACCTGCTGGCGGTTAACCAAATTAACTTCGAAGTAGGCGAAGGAGAGATACTGGGATTTCTGGGTCCGAACGGTGCCGGGAAAACGACCACCGTCAAGATGCTTACCGGGCAGATGAAACCCAAGGGCGGTAGAGCCGTCCTGCTGGGAATGGACGTGTCGAAAAACATCGAGCAGGTACAGGGTCATATCGGCGTCTGCTTCGAGACGACCAACCTCTACGAACAGATGACGGCTATCGAGAACCTCAACTTCTTCGCCCGGCTGTTCGGCATTAAATCCTTAGATGTTATGGAATACCTGCGTCGCGTCGGGCTGGAAGACCGGGGTAAAGATAAGGTGGAAACCTATTCCAAAGGCATGAAACAGCGCCTCATGGTAGCCAGGTCGATGGTCAACCGGCCGAAAATCCTTTTTCTTGATGAACCCACCGCCGGACTCGACCCTACCTCGTCCGAGGCCATACGGGAGGTTATCCTCAGGGAGAAAGCCCGCGGAGCCACTGTTTTTCTCACCACGCACGACATGATGGAAGCCGATAAATTGTCCGACCGGGTGGCTTTCATGAACCAGGGTAACATCGTCGCCCTGGATACACCCCTGAATCTCAAGCGGCAGTACGGCAAACGCGCCCTGAAAGTTAAGGTATCTACCGAAAGCGGCGCTCTGGAAGACCGGGAAATAGACCTCGATACTCCGGAAACCGCCGCCAGCGTCCAGACACTATTTACCAAAGAGCAGGTGGTTACGGTACACAGTGAAGAAGCTACCCTGGAAGATATATTCATCAACATTACCGGGCGAGGTCTCACCGAATGAACCCGCGTATTATCGGTGCTCTTGTTTCCAAGGATTTATCGCTGTTCTTCAGAAAGAAGGGCATTCTCGCCATCACCGTACTCGGGCTGGTTTTCTACCTGATTATCTATTTCGTCCTGCCGGATACGGTCAGTGAAACCCTGAAAATAGGCGTATACGGCCCGGGCTTACCTCCTGTTTTCGAGCAGCTGCCCGAGGAAGGACTGGAAGTCACGGTTGTCGATTCCGAAGAAGAATTGAAGGACAGTGTCGCCGAGGGCGACTACATAGCCGGTATTGTCCTTCCCGAAGATTTGTTGAATAAGCTGAATTCCGGCGACCAGCCTGAAGTCCGTCTGTATTTCACGCCGGACGCTCCCGAAGAAATAGAAACAGCGATGAAGACACTGGTAAATGAAATGGCATACCTGATAACCGGCGAGACTCTGAACGTGGATATTACCCAGGAGGTGCTGGGGCAGGATTTACTGGGAACGCCGGTATCGCCCCGTGACAGGATGCGTCCGCTGATTGCGGTAATGATCATTTTCATGGAGATGCTGGGGCTGGCCAATCTTTTAACCGAAGAGGTGGAGAGGCGTACCGCCCAGGCGCTGCTGGTGACTCCGGCAACGGTTATCGACGTTTTCACGGCCAAAAGCATCGCCGGGATAGGCCTGGCTTTCGTTCAGGCCGTACTTGTCATGATTATCGTCGGCGGAATGAATATCAACCCGATATTGATTCTGGTGGCGCTCCTGCTGGGCGCCGTTCTGGTTACCGGCTTGAGTTTCCTGATATCCGCCTTTGCCAGGGACTTCCTGTCCGTCCTGGCCTGGAGCGTTCCCTTCCTGGTAATCCTGTTCATCCCGGCTCTCGGTGTCCTGATACCCGGTGCCATCACCGGCTGGGTAAAGATAATACCGTCTTATTACCTGGTCGATACCATCCACCGCGTAGCTAATTACGGCTCCGGCTGGGGAGACGTATGGGGCAGCTTGATGATACTCCTCGGTTTTGCTGCGGTGATAATTGCCGCCGGTATCCTGATACTGAGGAGGAAGCTGCAATGAATGTAAGAAGGGTAGGCGTGCTGCTGGCAAAGGAGTTCCTCCACGGCTCTCGCAGCTATATGTTTATCTTCTCCGTGGTGGGGCCTATTATAATCTCCGTAGTGCTTTCGCTGGCTTTCGGTACCTGGCTTTCAGAAGCGCCCAAGCTGGGCGTTCTGGATAACGGCGATTCCAGGATGGTCATGCTGCTGAACGAACTGGATTCCGTAAAGAGTCGTGAATACGAAACACTCGACGATATGAAGCGGTCGGTCGAAGAAGGCCAGGTAGACATGGGAATCGAACTGCCGGCGGGTTTTGACGATGATGTTATCGACAGTGAACCTGTGGAAATCCAGGCGTATGTCTGGGGAGAAAGCCTCGCCAAGAGCCGCACTATCATCAGCGTGTCGTTGGCCGACACGATACGCGAAATCGCCGGAAAGACCGCCCCGGTAGACATCGAGACTACCACACTGGGGGAGAACGATACGGTCCCGTGGAGCGACCGTTTTCTGCCAATGGTGGTGCTGATTTCCATATTCCTGGGTGGACTTATGCTGCCGGCAACCTCACTGGCTACCGAGAAGGAAAAACGGACACTTCCCGCCCTGGCGGTTACGCCGACATCTCTGGGAGATATTTTTCTCGCCAAGGGATTGCTGGGTCTCATTCTGAGTATGTTCATGGGTGTGCTCATCCTGGTTTTAAACCAGGCCTTCGGCAGCCAGCCGTTATTACTGGTGCTGATACTGGCATTCGGCGCTGTCATGGCGGCGGAACTGGGAATGATTCTGGGGGCTTATATCAAAGACTTCGCCACGCTTTTCACCATCTGGAAAACGGCCGGTATTATCCTGTTTGCACCCGTATTCGTTTTCCTTTTCCCGCAGATACCGGAATGGGTCGGTAAAATATTCCCGACGTATTATATCCTGCAACCGATCGTCGAGGTAAGTCAGCTGGGCGGTGTCTGGAGCGATATCGCCGGAAACTTCTTCGTTCTGGTGGGAATAGACGTGGTGCTGATCATCATTCTGCTATTGATTTTGAGGAAAAGACAGTACGCCATAATCGGCACTTAATCGTTCTTTATGTGAAAAACCTGACATAAGTACTAGAGACCCCCGGTACTAATTACCCCTTGAACCTGTTTCCGATATTTACGATGATATTAACGTAAGTAATATTTTTCTAGTTCTATCGTAATATTACTTAATTTTTTTATAACTGACCGGGCACCGAATACCAGATGAACAACTGGTCAGGTTTATTTGAGGATATACCAGCATCTTAAGACTATCCCTGATTATAAGGAGGATAGAGATGAAATGTCCGTCCTGTGGATACGAGAACCAAGAGGGTGCACAATATTGTAATCTGTGCCTGCATTCCTTCGTAAAACCCCAGCCGGAAAAACGTCCCCGACGGGTACAGTCCCAGATGGTCACCCGTGAAAACCAGGCAAATAAAGAAGCTGAAAAGGTAAAATAGGTCAGTTACATCGATATTGGTAGGTTAGTAAATAATCCGTGATGATTTTATCTTTTACACTATTAGTGTTAATGTATGCAATACTCAGCGTTTCTTTCGCTTCCGCTCTACAGGCAGGTCTCCGTCAACGTATACCAGTACGCTAGCTTTCTACTATCCTCTCGCCAAACGTTTCTGACGCCATTCTTCATATCTTACGATAAGCCCCGGCATCACCGTCATCGTAATCACCATACAGAGAAATACCCCGACTACCGTCGCGATACCGAAATCGCGTATCATTACAAAGTTTGAGGCT
>JASFHJ010000184.1:0-4004 GCA_050123255.1 Dehalococcoidia bacterium | reverse complement strand
GCCATCAAGGTTAAAACAAGGCAACCTTCAATAGGAAATCGGGTAAGAAAACTCCGCCTTTCCCGTTTATTAACGCAGCAGGAGCTGGCTGACGAAGCCGGCGTTTCCAGGACCGAGGTAAATAGTTACGAACAGGGGTTACCTCTGCCGCTGGACAGCAAACGCAAGATTCTTAAAGAGCTGTGGTCTGAAAAAGAAGAGAAGTGACGAGTTAATCGTCACTTCTCAGTATTGTCAGCAATACCTGAAATCAGGTATATCTTTGTTGCTGATTTATCTAGTACAGGTTGACGTATTGACTTATCCTGCCCGGGACCGTCCTCTCTATCGACAGAACGGGGCCATCCGGCGGTTTTAATTCCAGAGAGAAGCTATCGTAAGGACCGATACTTATATTGCCGGAAGTCGGCAGGATAATCGTTATCTGGAATAACTCGTTGGGGTCCAGCAAATTATCGGCATTAATCGTGCTCAGCTTATCGATTGTCCAGTTGAGTGAAGGAATCATGTGCTCGGCGTCGAAATAGGAGATAACCACGGTGTTGGTGCTGTTGGATGTCGGTGTGAAGTCAACCGGACTGCCGGCCGAGGGGATTCCCACGTGGAAATAGAGCTCGGTGACGACGCTGCTTTCCATTTTAGCCACGATGTTGCCCTTGAGTTCTATGGTGCTCATCGTCGAGCGTACGCCGGCGTTGACCGCTTCTTTGGCTTTCTGTGAGGAGAAAAGACCGGCCGAAAGCACGACGTAGGCAAAAACCGAGGCCACGATCACAAAAGCAATCAGAATAATGGCCGTTTCCAGTCCGGTAATACCTTCCTGTCTTTCCCGGAATCTACTGATCAACTTTTTCATGTTATCTTCTCCTGTTTCCAGGGTTAAATTGTTACCCGGCGGGGCGGCGGTATCTATACCACCTCAGCTTTTTAAGGATAGGGATAACGGTATAACCAAACCATAAACAAACAGACTGAAGTTATAAATATTTTGTTACAGTTTATTTTGTTGGTAGTGTTGAAACATTTTTTGGAGTGTCTGTAAGGATAGAGAGAGTTGACATAAAGATTATTACCTGCTCAGTTTATCAACGCTGAGCAGGGATACGGAACTTGTTGGCTGCCGGTTTGACCCGTTTCGTTCAGGCAGCAGATTTCACAGGAAGGTGTCTTTCTGCATATGTCCTTACCGTGCCGTACTATCAGAGCGTGATATTCGTTGAACAGGTCGCTGTCGGCTGGAATATGGTCGGTGAACAGGGACTGGCAGGTACTGTAGGAGTTATTCAGGGGTGCAAGTCCGAGGCGCTTGATCAGGCGGCGTGTGTAGGCATCTATCACGAAAACCGGCTTTTCAGCGGCATAGAGAATAATGGAGTCGGCGGTTTCTTCACCGATCCCGTAGACACCGAGTAGCTGCTTGCGTAAATAAGAAATATCCTGGTTGAACAACCGCCCGGGATTGTCGCAATATTTATCTCCCAGCCATTGTACGAAAGCCTTGATTTTTCTCGCTTTGGCGTTATAATAACCGCTGGGATAGATAAGCTCCGCAAGTTTTGGTTCGGGTAATTCCCGGAGGGATGCGGCCGACATCACGCCGGATTCCTTCAGGTTGGCTATGGCTTTCTCGACATTGCTCCAGGCGGTCGATTGGGTGAGAATGGCCCCGATAATCACCTCGAAGGGTTCTTCGGCAGGCCACCAGTGCTGGGGTCCGAAGCGGTCGTAAAGCTTGCTGTAAATATCCAGCAGCACCCGGTTTATTTCTTGACCATCCATGACGGAGCCCTGTAATCGCTTTCCACAGAGTCGTACCCCGGGATATAAGGCTTGATATCCAGCACCGGCGAACCGTCGATGGCATCCAGCCCCCGTACTTCCAGGATATTGCCTTTTCTCTCCAGCAGTTTTACCGTGGCTTTCCCGATAGGGTTGGGCCGGCTGGGAGAACGGGTGGAAAAAACACCCCTTTCAGCGCGGTCGGGGTCGCCGCGGGGGTGGACTTTCAGCGGTGCCGGACGCCGGGAACGGTGTATCCAGTAGAGGACGATGATATGCGAGAACTGCTCCAGGTCATCCAGAGCTTCGTTAAGACTCTCATCGATGATAATTTCCGAGATTACTTCGCTGCTTTCTTCGCGGGTCGGCCCTTTGATGTGATTGCGAACAATCCCGATTGGTTTCAGGGATATTTCCGAGAATTCAGTATTCATATTCTGGTTATACCAGCGGCGTCAGTGTCAGGAGTTTCCTGGCAATTCCCGGGTACTTGGCGATAAACAGCAGCTGGTCTTCCACCAGCGGTTTCTGCGATTCTACGTTGGCGTAGCGGACAAGCTCCAGAATTTCGTTGGCTTTTTCGCGGTCCTGCCACCTCACGGGTACTTCCATGGTGCTCATGATGTGACTGAAACCGGAGATACCCCCGTACTCACCGGTACAAATTTCCCGGCCGGTTTCCACCAGTTCGGAATCGCCGCGGCCCAGTTCCTCGTAATCGTACAGCTCGTAGTTCTCCGGGTCTTTAAGAACGCCGTCGGCGTGAATACCGGATTCGTGCGCGAAAGCATTGGCTCCGACACCCGGCTGGTTGATCGGAATAGGGACACCGAAAGCATAGCTGGCGAACCTGGCGATTTTCCAGGCTTTGGACAGGTCTATGCTGTTGCCGAACTCGTAGGTTCCGCTCAGTTCCTTCGACTTCTGGATCGCCAGAATCACGGCTATAAGGTCGGCGTTCCCGGCTCTTTCGCCGATACCGTTGACGGTGGTATTGATATAGGCGTCCTGGCCGCCGTCGATTACTCCCATGGCGCCGGCAATGGAATTGGCTACCGCCATGCCCAGGTCGTTATGGCAGTGAAGTTCAATGGGTATTCCGGCCTTTTCCGCTATGGTGCGGACGGTTTCGTAGATGGTAAAGGGGTTATCGTATCCCAGGGTATCGCAGTATCTCACCCTGTCCGCCCCGTGCTCCTTGGCGGCCTGGGCGAATTCCACCAGGTAGTTCAAATCCGTCCGTGAAGCATCCTCGGCGTTGGCTCCTATCGACTCGGCTCCATGGGCCCGGGCGGCGGTAACGGCGCGGGTCATGTCGTTGATAATATCGGCACGCTTCTTCCGCCCCTGGAACTTACCGGTAATCATCTGGTCTGATGTGGATATGGATAAATTCAGGTGGTCTATATTTGGTATAAGCTGGAAAGTGGTTTCAACATCCCCCTCAATCGCCCTGATCCATCCTTCCAGGCGTATCGGCTTGAGCACACCTATTTCAGCGAGTTCCAGATTGGCTTTGATATAGTTCGTCTCGTGGTGCGTGGTCGGGAAGCCGAACTCTGACTGAAATACTCCCAATTCATTGAGATATATATTAAGCATTGTCTTTTCAAGCTTGGACAAGCCTAATCTCGCCGTTTGTACGCCATCACGATTGGTTACATCTAACAGATATATAGCTGGCATCTTCACCTCCTCGTCTATGCGTATGCGAACTCTATATAAATTATACTATAGTGTAGCTTATAATATCATAAATTAATATTTGTCAACAATGTGTTTCCGGTAAAGTCAGATACCCCATTTATGTTTGACTCTCTACGGGCGGGGTGGTAGATTAGGATAAAATAGTGCTCTCAGAGCGTCGTTTTTCCCCTCAGGTATTGGTAATGAATGTAGGCGTTGGCAAGGTACATCTGCGTATCCCGGAAAACATGTCTCTCAAGGGTAAACGCCAGGTCATCAAGTCAATTACCGGTAAAGTCCGGAACAAGTTCAATGTGGCGGTAGCCGAACTGGATAATAATGATGTATGGCAGGTGGCTACCATCGGGGTATCCTGCCTGAGTAATAATAAACGCCATACCAATGAGGTATTGTCCCGGGTGGTTAATTTCATCGAAGCCGGCAGGTTTGACGTTGAATTGCTCGATTATGAAATCGAGATTATAGATATTTAAGGGGTTTTACCGGTATGGATAATACCGCTTTCCTTAGTCACCTTA
>JASFHJ010000183.1:0-4010 GCA_050123255.1 Dehalococcoidia bacterium | reverse complement strand
TATGTCGTTTACAAGAGTGAAAACCCGCTCTATTACCAGGGCTGGTACTTCGACAGTCCGGCGGATATGAAGAGCTATAACGAACTGGTAAGGGAATATAACGTGCGCGTCACGATAATCAACCAGATAATCGTCGAAGACCAGGCGGTCGTTGAAGAACATAACAACAGCAGCGATCCCAGCGAAGCAGCCAAGCTGAAGGCGGTACACGATATGCTGGAAAAACTGATCGACTTTCAGGAAGCCGACCTCTTAGCCATCGAAGACGAGATAAACAGCCTGGCTACCCGTTGTACCATATGAAATTAAGCGCGAATACTCTGTTGGGTGTATAATAGGGTAAAAACTCAACGGAGAAATCACGTGCGCATCTCAAAGCTTTTCGGAAAAACACAGAGGGAAATCCCCGCCGACGCGGATACCGTCAGCCACCGTCTCCTGGTAAGAGCCGGGATGGTCCACCAGCTGGTAGCCGGCGTTTATTCCTACCTGCCGCTGGGCTGGCGAGTGCTCAGAAAAATAGAGAGCATCGTCCGCGAGGAAATGAATGCCGCCGGCGGACAGGAAGTCCACCTGCCGGTGCTGCAGCCGTTCGAGATGTGGCAGCAGAGCGGGCGGGACAAGGTGGACGTGCTTTTCTCCCTCTCCGACCGCCGCGACCGCCGTCTCGCCCTGGGCATGACCCACGAAGAGGTGATTACCCAGCTGGCTTCCCGTTATATCCAGAGCTACCGCGACCTGCCGAAACTGCTTTACCAGATACAGGTCAAGTTCCGTGATGAGATACGCCCGCGAGCCGGCCTGATACGCGTGCGCGAATTTCACATGATGGACCTCTACAGCTTCGATACCGATGAAGCCGGGCTGGATATCGCCTACGAAGGTATGGTGGAGGCTTATCAAAAGATATTCGACCGCTGCGGACTGGAAACCATGCTGGTGGATGCCGATAGCGGCGCCATCGGCGGCAAGGACTCCCGCGAGTTTATGGCGATTACCGAAAGCGGCGAGGACGAAATCATCTACTGCACCGCCTGCGATTACGCCGGAAACGTGGAAAAAGCGGTCAGCGTCAAGAGTAAAATAGATAACGGAGAACCGCTGCCCCTGGAGGAAGTCGCCACCCCGGGTATGGGCACCATCGAAGAGGTAGCCGGCTTTCTCAATATCCCGCACAGCCACACTCTGAAAGCGGTGTTTTACGTCGCCGACGGCGAGATGGTATTTGTCGTCATCCGCGGCGACCTCGATGTCAATGAAATCAAGCTGAATAATATACTCAAAGCCACCGAGTTGCGCATGGCCACCGAGCCGGAAGTAATCGAGGCCGGAATCGTTGCCGGGGCGGCTTCCCCGGTAGGGCTGAAGGGGTTCCGGGTCATCGCCGACGACTCCGTAAATTCCGGGACGAATTTCGTCGCCGGTGGTAACAAGCCGGATACTCACGTTAAGAACGTCAACTACCCCCGCGATTTTCGGGCGGATATCGTGGCGGATATCGCCACCGCCCGGGCGGGAGACCAGTGCCCCGGGTGCGGAGCGGATTTTGTATCTGCCCGTGGCATTGAGCTGGGGCATATCTTCAAGCTGGGAACCATCTACAGCGAAAATTTCGACGCTTATTTCATCGATGAAAACGGCGAATCGCGTCCCGATATCATGGGCTGCTACGGACTGGGATTGGGCAGGACAATGGCAGCTGTTATCGAAGGTAATCACGATGATAAAGGCATAATCTGGCCGGTATCCATCGCGCCGTACCACATCTACATCTGCCCGCTTTACCGGGAAGGCACGGCGGTTTCCGAAGAGGCTGAAAAGCTATATGAAGAACTCGTGGCTGCCGGATTCGAGGTGCTTATCGACGACCGCGAGGAATCGCCCGGCGTCAAGTTCAACGACGCCGATTTGCTGGGTATACCGTTCCGGATAACCGTCAGCCAGCGTACCCTGGAGAAGAATGGCGTGGAGTTTAAGAAGCGTTCGGAAAAGGAATCCGAGATAGTGCCGCTCAGTGAGATAGTTGAAAAATTAAGTAACGTGATATACCCTAGTATTTCCTGAAAAAAAAATATAGGATTGAGGAGGGTGGTTATGGCAGAGATACTGGAGGGAGTCGCAGCAGTTCTATGGCCGATTATCGCTATTGGATTTATTGTCGTGTTACTCGTATTTTTTAAACCTGCCATTGCGGCAATCATAGAATCTGCAAAATCACGTAAGTTCACTTTAAAAGTCGGCGGGCAAGAATTGACTATGGAAGAGGCTGATAAGTTACAGCGAGAAGTAATTACTGATATACAATCTAAACTTGCAGAACTGAGAAGCAAAATAAGTGGGGATACTCTACCGGAATCAGGTGGAGTAACGGCGATATCTTCGGGTACAGATATCGAAGACATTAGCTTGTTATGGGTTGATGATAAACCGAGAAATAATAGTTACTTTGTTCAGCAATTATGTGATATGGGTTTAACAGTTGATCTATCATTATCAACTGCTGATGGTTTAAGAAAATTTAGTAGAAAATCGTATGATTTCGTTATTTCTGATATGGGACGAAAAGAAGATAATACTTTTAACGATACTGCTGGTTTAGACTTACTTAAAAAAGTACGAGAAGCAAATCCTAGTGTACCGTTTGTAATATTTACTACCTCAAGAAACGTTCAAAAATATACTACTGATGTTAAAGAGTTAAAAGGTTCACTGATTGTCTCTTCATGGAGTGATGTCTTTAATGTTTTAATGAAAGAATTGGTAGTGAGTAATATTGACCTCCATCATTGAAGTCTGCAATCTTCGTAAGACATACGGCGAAACGGTAGCCGTCGACGATATCTCCTTCGAAGTATCCGAAGGCGAGATATTCGGACTGCTGGGTCCCAATGGCGCCGGTAAGACGACCACGGTGGAAATCATCCAGGCTTTACGCCAGCCCGATTCCGGAACGATAAACGTCCTCGGGCTCGACCCCCGCCGTGATGCCACGGCTCTGCGACGGCAAATCGGCTCGCAATTACAGGAGTCGGCGTTGCCCGACCGCCTGCGGGTCTGGGAGGCTCTCGACCTGTTTGCATCGATGACGCCGCACGCCCTCGACTGGCAAGTACTGCTGGAGCAGTGGGGACTGGATGAAAAGCGTAAAGCATCGTTCGGCAGTCTATCCGGAGGACAGCGGCAACGATTATTCATCGCCCTTTCTCTGGTCAATAATCCCCGCGTCGTTTTCCTCGATGAGATGACCACCGGGCTCGACCCCGCTGCCCGCCGTGTTGCCTGGGACCTGATACGTTCGGTACGCGACCGGGGTACGACGGTCGTCCTGGTGACCCATTTCATGGATGAGGCCGAGAAGCTCTGCGACCGCCTGGCTATCGTGGATAAGGGTAATATTTCCGCCATGGATACGCCGCAGGGCTTGATTACGGAATATGCCAGCGAGGTGAGGGTAATATTTTCCACGGAGCAGGCCGACCTGGCTTTCCTGGAAGAGCTTCAACAGGTGAAAAGGATTACCCGCAGCGGCCCACGCGTGGAAGTGGAAGGCAGCGGGGCTGTCCTGGCGGTGGTCGCCGCCAGGCTCGCGGAAAACGGCATCGTTCCCGCCGATTTGCGACTGGAACAGCCGACTCTCGAAGACGTTTTCCTGAAGATAACCGGAAGTACCGTGGAGGACTGAAGAAGTTTGCGCACGCTGTTGAAACTGTCCTGGGTGGAGCTGAAACTTTTCGTACGGGAGCCGATTACGGTTATCTTTACGCTGGCTCTGCCGATTATATTTCTCTTCGTCATGGGTGGGGTTTTCGGTAATGAGGCCGGGACTATGGACAGCGGGGACCCGATCTTTCGGGGCGTCGGCCCGCTCGACTACTATATACCGGCTTACTTCGGGCTGGTGATGATGGCCATCGGTACCGTGGCGCTGCCGGTGCACCTCTCCGGCTACCGCGAGCGCGGCGTTCTCAAGCGTTTACGGGCATCTTCTATATCCGTCTGGGCAGTGATGG
>JASFHJ010000182.1:0-4018 GCA_050123255.1 Dehalococcoidia bacterium | reverse complement strand
CACCTGGCTTTAAGGTCGGCTATTTTCTCTTCTATTTCCCGGATTCGCTTTTCGGCCGGAGTTTTTTCCATTGATGCAAGACAGCTGATATAGAATTTCTCGGGTGCTTTATTTTAAGTACTCCCGGGCGATTATAACATTTTAACGTATTTTTGAACATCAGGAACCTTATTCATTATAATTTGATTGATATATCTACGGGACAGGAGGTTTGATACCAATGACTACCGATAAAACTGCGGCTGTTTATGAAGTACTCAGTCCCTGGGCGGAAGCTGACCCGGTTCCCCAGCGGGGACTGACTGCCGAACGACTTGCCGATTTGAACGGAAAAACAATCGGGCTTTTCCACATGTGGAAGAGAGCCTCGAAACCTACCCTGGGAGTATTGGAAAGGAAGATTAAAGAGAAATACCCCGGCGCCGAGTTCAGCTGGTACGAAGAAAGCGAACTTAATACGCCGGAAATCGAGTCACGGAACAAGGCGCAATACGAAGACTGGCTGAAGGAGATAGACACCGTTATATTTACCTATGGCGACTGAGGGTCGTGCACCAAGTACCTTGTGTACGATGCCATTTCCGCCGAGGAAAAGGGAGTTCCCGCCGTCGCCCTGATTGCCGAAGGCTTCAAAGACGATGCGAGGTCGGCGGCATCCAGCCGTTCCATGCCCGGCGCCCGGTGGATACCCACCATCATCCCCCCGGAAGCTACCAAGATGGAAGAAATCGAAGCCGGCGTGGAGGACTGTTTCGACGAGGTTATCAATGCTCTTCTCACCCCGTTAAACGACGAGGAAAAATCCCCCGAACCGAAGAAGGTGGAAACTCCTTCCCGGATTATCTTTAAGGGAAACCTGGATGATGTCAACCTCTTTTTCTACCGGCGGGGATGGACGGACGGATTCCCCGTTATTCCCCCCACCGAGGAAAAGGTAGCCGAAATGCTGACCGGCACCGACCTGCCGCCGGATATGCTGCTGGGGAAATTGCTGCCCCGCATGGGGAAAATGACGGTAGAAAAGATAGCTGTCAACGCCGCGATGGCGGGTGCCCTGCCGACACATATGCCGGTTATCCTGGCTGCCGCCCGGTTATTGCTGGATTCCGAGATGGGCTTCCGGGGCTTTTGCACCTTCGGGGTCAGTACCGGTTCCTGGGCGCCTTTCTGGGTTATCAACGGCCCTATCCGTAATGAAATCAACCTCAACTATAAATCCGGCGTGTTAAGTCCCGGTAATATCGCCAACGCCACCATCGGAAGGGCTATCGGGCTGATCATCAAGAATATCGGCGGTGTCCGCAAAGGCATCGAGGATATGGGGGTCATGGGCAACCCGATGAAATACACCATGGTCATGGCGGAAAACGAGGAGGAAAGCCCCTGGGAGCCTATGAATACCGATTTCGGTTTCAACAAAGAAGACAACACGATTGCCATTTCGTTCCCGCAGTCCTGGATACAGAACTATCCCCCTCGCAATGATGATGATGCCATATTGCGGTCGTTGACGAATTATCTGATACCCGGCATGATGCATACCGTAATCTTTCCCCCCGTACACGCCAGAACGCTGGCTAAAGACGGCTGGAACAAGCAGGACATCAAGGAGTTTATCCGGGAATATGCCCGGATGCCGGTAGCCGACCGTACCAGTGCTTCCGGGCCGGGACCCGCTAAATTATTCAAAGGGAAGATTGACGCGAGGTTGGGCGAGACGGTGCCCATCATCAATGATATCCGCACCGTACGCGTGATGGTAGCCGGCGGCCCCGGCGCTTTCATCGCCCAGGCGGTCGGCGGCGGTCCCACGCCGGGTAAATCGGAAATACGGAAAATAGAACTGCCGGAGAACTGGGACAAGCTGGTGGCGAAGTATAAAAATATAGTCCCCAACCACGTCAGGTATTAGTAACGGCCGAAGGCTAAGATATTTCGCTTAGAAAGTCGGTCAATGCCCGTGTAAAAGCGGCGTATTGTTCTCGGCGGATATTGTGTCCGGCGTCCTTTATCTGTATTGCATGGAACGGTTCATCGGATTCCCAGACTTCGGCGGCGCGTTTGGCGGTGGCTTTGCTGACAATCCCCGCATCGGCGTGAATCAGCAGCGTAGGGCACTTGATTTTTGGTACCAGTTCTTCGTAGGAACGCTGGTCGATAATCGGCCTGGAAAACAGCGAAGGGTCGAACTGCTGTTTGGCTTTCGCCCAGATGAGTATCTCTTCATCCGACCACGAAAGATTCTGTTTTTTCCCTTCCTCGATAATCTGTTCCAGGGGGAGTTTATTTAACCTGATAAGAGATGCCCGAAAATCTGCGGCGGGCGGTTGGCGACTTTCCGGTTCGGGAGGCAGCACGCCCCAGGGCGGGTCTTCCAGGATGATTGCCCGGGGAATATCCGGGTATTCGATAGCTAAGTTCACGGCGGTACCGGCACCCATCGAATGCCCCATGATAATGGGTTGGCTGATATTCAACTCCCGGACGAGACCGGCTACCTGTTCGGCATGTTGCTGGAAAGTAAAGGCCGGATCGAGCCTGTCCGAGAGGCCGTGCCCCAGGGCGTCGGGCATAATAACATCGTATCGGGCGGAAAGCATTTCCGCCACCCGTGTCCAGCATAATCCGTTATCGGTGGCTCCATGGAGGAGTATAAACGGGGATTTATCTCCACCGGTCCGGTAATAGTGGGTTTTCCAACCACTGATATTTATATCATTTTCAGAGTATTCAAGCATACTAGCCTCCCCCGGTTAGGAAAATTTCTTCGCCGTTTCAGATATTCGCTTATTCTATATTTTTATATGTTCTAGAGAGTACCGGTACGTTATCAATCGGCTATCGCCGCGATTATGAAACATAGAATGCATAATGTCAAAGCGGTCGGGGTCATGATGATTTTTTCCGGTCGACTTTTCGATGCCAGGTTGGTCAGTGTGTTCGACCCGAAGAAACCCGCCGTAATCCAGGTCCCGTAATATACCACCCCCGAGTGATTCAGGGTCGTTGCCAGCCCGGCTCTTTCCAAGATTATCAGGGACAGAAAGACCAGTATTCCCGCCGAAACCAGGCTGGCGATACGCCAGCCTGGCGGCAATATTCTGTGCCGGCCGCCCCAGGCCTTCTCCAAAGGGTAAGCCCAGCGTCAGGAGCAGCTGGAAGCATGCCAGGCCGAGTAGAAGCACGGTTACCACTATTGCCGGAATTTCAGCGGCTATCTTTCTCCTCCTGTTGTTTTTCGGTACGGACTTTACGGAGGATTACTCTACCGTGATGGTCGTCTTATAGGTCCATGCTTCTTTGGTGCCACCTTCCCACGGCTGGCTGTACGACATCTCTATCACGGCTGTTCCGGCCTCAATGCCCTCGAAAGTCCAGACCTCGGTACCGGCGGCGCCTACCAGGTCGCCGTCCGGCTCTTCAAAATCATGATCCTCTTCCTTAACGGCATTATCACCGGTCATGGTATATTCCCAGGCAAATCCGGTGCTGGAGTTGTAACAGAGCCTGATGTTTATCTTATCTCCCACTCCTATTTCAAATTCATTAAGGATGCTATTGGGACTCTCGGTGAAATCCTCGCAGGATACTGACACTTCAATGAGTTCCGACGTAACGATACATGAAAAGAGGGGAAGCAACAATACCAGAAATGCGGCCAGCGCGATGATTTTCTTCTTCATGTGAAACCCTCCTGCAATTATTCTGTAAACGCCGTTTTCTAGATTATAGCAGTTTTTCTGTAGCGCGTAACAGGTAAGTACGACAGCGTTCGATGAAAAATATTCAAATAAAATGAACAGATTAAACAAAATAATAAGAAAAATCAATAAAATAATAAAAATCTATTAAAAAAGTATTGACAATAATAGATATATATATTATAATAATCGAAATTAGGAGGATGTTATGCAGAATATTTTTAATCAATGTCCTGCCTGTGGCGGTGAGTTGACGGTTACGGAATGCCGGTGTCAGCAATGCAATCTCCAGATGCGCGGCGAATTTCAACTCGGGC
>JASFHJ010000181.1:0-4031 GCA_050123255.1 Dehalococcoidia bacterium | reverse complement strand
TATGCAGAGTCTTTAACAGACTACAATCGATCCTTACACGTATGCCCCGATGACCCAATGACTCTAAATAATCGTGGGGCTACATATGCAAAAATGGGTAAACGAAAGAAAGCTCTAGATGATTACAACCTTTCTTTACAGCTTTGTGAGCATCCTCATACCCTTCACAACCGCGGTGTCACATATATGAGACTGCAGAAGTATGAGGAGGCTCTTTCTGACTTCAATCGCGCCTTAGAGATTAAAGCCAATGATGCAGATACTATGTATTTCCTTAGTACTCTTTTCTCACTTTGGAGAAAAACTGATGAGGCGTTAATTTATCTTGAAAAAGCCTTTGAATTAAATAAGAAGTACCAAGAAATGGCTAAAAAAGATAAGGATTTTGACAATATCAGGGATGACCCGCATTTTAAAAAATTGATTGGTGAAGACTAATCAAAACCCGTTTCAATGGGGTGTTTAAGAGGGGCATCAATCCCTCTTTTCCTTATCGGGCGGTTTACCCGCTGTAGCCTTGGCGTAAGCGGGGGAGAAGGTTCGGGGCATCGAAGTAATATATAACAAGAGATTGCCACGTCGTCCTTCCACTGAAGGACTCCTCGCAATGACACGCGGTAGCGGGCGTTATTACTTGGGCTGGGGCTCTTCTATATTCAGCCCGAACAGCCAGGCGCGCCGCCGGAACTCGCTTTCACTCTCATCCGGCCAGGGCAGGTACCGGAGGCTATCGGGACTCCTCAAGGCGTAAAGCAGCAGGTCGATTACCTCCCGGGAGGTGTTCCCCAGCTTGATAACGGATTCCTTCCTCACCGGGAATATCTGGCCGGTCATGATAGACGGAACATTGGGATAATATATATTCAAAAGCTTGTAGTCCTTGTCCTCCCCGTCAACCGTGACATTTTCCTCGGAGATAATCCAGCCGTAAGAAGGGCAGGTCGGCGAGTACAGGAAAAGACAGGGCGTCATGGTCATCAGCTTGCCGACCGACATTATCCTCCCGCCCTTTTTCCGGAAAAGTATGCCGAATATCGGTATACCCGAAAGAAAATCAGCGACCCGGGTGGTTTTCAGCAGTATGCCCGTCAACAGGAAAACGACTATCCATAAGGCTATGCCCAGTCCCGGATAAACCGCTTCGTCAGACAGGAAAAACGAGAGGAACTTCTGTCCGAAATCTTCAAGGCTGGAAAAGAAATAGCTGCCTACCAGCACGAGAATGCCGATGGGCAACCAGAACACCAGGCCGGAAAATACATCCGCCAGTCTTTCTCTGATGAACCCTAGAGAGGATTTGATAATGACGTCCCCTCGCTTTCCTTCCATATGAAAGCCTCCCGGCATACTATTAGTCTACTAAAAATTATTATAGCAGAGGTTTTTCGCAGACACATAATATTACAGGTGTAATCAGGACATATATTTCCCCTCCCCACTCCTCCTGTTATATACTGATTATAAAAGCATTACGGTGGTATTCAATATGCACTTACCAATGAGAATCAAACGTTTCATCGGACGACTGATGGGTGTGGATATCTACGGTTTAGGTGCCAGGGCAATCCGGATCATTCCCCGTAACAAGCGACCGGAAGCTTGGTTCTCCTACGAATCGATATTAAGCTGGATTATCCAGGAATACAATATAGACCTGGTAATTGATGTTGGCGCTAATATCGGCGATTTCACGGATAATTTACGAAGCTACTATAAAGGCCCGGTAATCTCCTTCGAACCGGTGCGGGGATTGTATAACACCCTGGAAAAAGTCGCTTCCCGTGATAAAAACTGGTACGTAATGCACTATGCCCTGGCTAATGAATCAAAAGAACAGGAAATCACCGTCTTTGAAAATTCTAAATTGAGTTCTTTGCTAAATCTAAATGAAAACCTTACCGAGCTCTTTAAGGGGTCGGTAGTACGTACGCGGGAACGGATACAGGTCCGACGTCTTGATGATATCCTGGACGAACTTCCTCTCAAGGTTACCGGCAGAAATATCTTTTTAAAACTGGATACTCAGGGATATGACCTTGAGGCATTCAGAGGTTCGTCTAAAATCATGGATAATATCGTAGCACTGCAATCTGAGTTATTTCATCAACCCATATATGACTACGCACCACACTGGCTGGAATCACTAAATGAATATGAAAAAACGGGTTTCAATCTCGTTGGATTATATCCAATTATTAAAGACGGTTTGTGTTACGCGGAAAGTGATTGTCTAATGATAAAAACGCGATGACTCAGGTAAACCTGTTCTGCGTCTATTGGATAACATTTAACCCTGCAATCAATCTACTATATACTCAAACAACATAACACACATAAGAGGTGAAATATGGCTCCTTCTGTTTACCCTACCGGCACCACTATCTATGACCCTGAAAAATGCTGGAACGGCTACACCCTGTACCAGTCCACGCTGAACCAGCGACCAAAGAGCCACGGCGCTGTCCTGGTGGACATGAACGGCAACATCGTCAACTGCTGGCGGGGACTGGACGGCTTTCCCCAGAAGATGCTGCCCGGCGGCTCTATCTTCGGGAGCACCGGCGTCAGGAACCCTAAATACGGCTTCCAGGACATGCTCGACCTGGTGCAGGTGGACTGGGACGGCAATTTCACCTGGAAGTTCGATAGATACCAGCGTATCAGGGACGGACGGCAGAAACCGCGCTGGATGCTGCGCCAGCACCACGACTACCAGAGAGAAGGCAACCCGGTGGGTTATTACGTCCCCGGCATGGAGCCGAAGGTCGATAGCGGCAACACCCTCATCCTCTGCCACAAGAACCTGGTCGAACCCAAAATCAGCGACAAATTACTCCTCGACGATACCATAATCGAGGTTACCCGGGACGGTAAGATAATCTGGGAATGGATTTGCAGCGAGCATTTCGACGAAATGGAATTCGGCGAAGACGCCAAAAACGCTCTTTACCGCGACCCGGGTATCGGTATGACATTCGGGAAAACCGGCGACTGGACTCACATAAACTCCATGTCCACCCTCGGTCCCAACCAGTGGTACGACGGCGGCGACGAACGCTTTCACCCGGACAATATCATCTGGGACGGGCGCCAGACCAATATCATCGCTATCATCGATAAAAAGACGGGTAAGCTGGTCTGGAAAATCGGTCCCGACTACTCGAAGACCGAAGAACTGCGAAAACTGGGGTGGATAATCGGCCAGCACCATGCCCACCTGATACCCCGCGGACTGCCCGGCGAAGGCAACCTGCTGGTATTCGATAACGGCGGCTCGGCGGGATACGGCAATCCCAATCCGGGGGCTCCTACCGGATTCGGCAACGCCCGGCGGGATACCTCGCGCGTGCTGGAGATAAACCCGATCACTCTGGAGATAGTTAATCAATATCCGCCGGCCGGACTGCGCATGGGCGGCCCGACGCTTTACAGCAACTTCGTCAGTTCGGCGCAGCGCCTCCCCAACGGCAACACCCTCATCACCGAGGGAGGACCGGGCAGGCTCCTGGAAATCACCCCGGAGAACGAGATTGCCTGGGAATACGTTAACCCGTATGTCAACAATCTCACTCACACGAACATGATATACCGGGCCTACCGCGTCCCTTACGATTGGGTACCGCAGGTGAAGAAGCCTGAGGAACACGCCCTGCCGCGTACCGATAACAGCAAGTTCCACGTGCCCGGTGCGGTGATAAAGCGACCTCAAAAAGTGACCAGGTTGAAAAAGTAGAAATAAGGATAGCGCTGTTTTTCATATCCACCACTCTTTTTCAATGGCGTAATAGCGTAAAATCCCCCTAACTCTCCCACCGGGGTGTCCAAGAGTGGCAACGCCCTTCTTTTCCTTATTGGTGGGTAGGGATGGGCAGAAACAAATGTTCCAATATCTTTCCAAAAGGTATATACTTATGGATAGAGGGCAACAAAGAATGGCGATACTCTGGTCAATACTGGGCATAGCGGTGGGAGGCGGAGCGGGCTATTTATACGGTAGATGGAACAGTCGCCGCCGGCGGGAGGACTGTGAA
>JASFHJ010000180.1:0-4051 GCA_050123255.1 Dehalococcoidia bacterium | reverse complement strand
CTCTTTCTTTAGCCTCGGCCTCAGCGCGTTTTTCTTGTTCTCTGGCTTCTTGTTCAGCCCTTTTCTGAGCTTCTTTTTCCTTTTCAAGAAACTCCGCGGTTTCTTGAGCAAAGGTCTTGTACTGTAATTTTTCCGCCTGGCTAAGTTGTTTCCTTATCTGTTTTTCAATGTCTTTAGCTTGTTTGCCTTCTTTGTTCCTGCCCATCCGGTAAAGGGCGGTAGCTTTGTTGTGCCAGGAATTGACATCACGGGGATCAAGCTCGATGGACCGGGTAATCGACCGCAGAGCACTGCTATCCTTCCCCAGTCTTCCCAGAGTAGTGCCTTTGTTCCTCCAGGCAACAGCATTATTGGGATAGATATCAATGGCCCTTTCAAATGCCTCCAGAGCCGCCTCGTATCTGCCGATACGTAGCAGTTCAATCCCCTGATTACGCACCTGTTCCGATTCTTCAATGATTCTGGCTGCCCGGTCTTTATCCACCTCTTTAACGGGTTCACTAACGGTAATCTCTTCTTCTGTCTTCTGTTCCTCTTTCCACTTGGTGTATTCGGCAATGAAGGCTTTGGTCATGACCGGGCAGAACTGGACACCTGTTTTTCGCCTTAGTTCGCGTAATGCTTCGGCGTCGGATAAAGTATCGTAATGGGGATATTCCGTAGTCATATTATCGAAAGCATCGGCAACGGTTATTAAACGGGTAAACATGGGAATATCATCGCCCCTTAAGCCCTCGGGATATCCCGAGCCGTTATAGCGCTCATGGTGATATCTCACTATCTTTGCGGCTTTTTCCAGGAAAGGTATCTCGCTGACGATATCGGCGCCGATAACCGAATGCTCCAGTAAAATCATTTTTTCATAATCGGTCAGTTCCTCGGAAGCGCGCAGCCCCAGGTCCCTGATACCGATTTTTCCGATGTCATGCAGTAATGCCCCGAACTCTATTGTCTGTAACTCGTCGGATGTGAAGTTGAAAGTCCTGGCGGCTATCAGAGCGTATTCTTTTACCCTCCGCGCATGGCCGCCGATTCTCTCCGTGTACCGGTCGGTACGCCGGTCGGACGGCGGTCTTTCCCGGTTCAGGTCTATATTACGCAGGGCCAGAATGGTTAACGATACCAGCAGTACCAGAGCTTCAGTAGAGGCCAGCCCTGATAAAACCACCGAATCCTGCTCGGTGAATTTTCCACCCTCTTCCTTGTTCACGACCATCAACACGCCGATGACTTTCTGTCCCCGTGAAAGCGGTACCGCCAGAATCGACTTCGTATCAATTCCCTCGATGGCGTCCGTAGCGGCATCGTACCGTTCGTCCGTGGAAACATCGTCGATAAGGATAGTCATACCGGTCCGGGCTACCCATCTTACCAGTCCGGAATTAACGCTTAATCTGACCGGCGTGAGTGAACTATGGAACTGCTCATCAGCTAACTGGTAGGAAAGGATTCCCTTGCCGTTATCAACCACCATCATGGATACCGCCGTTGAGTTCAGGATTCGCTGCGTGACCGACAGGATATCCTCAATCAACTTCAGGATTTCCGGATAAGAGGTAGCCTTATTAGCAACCTCGTATAACAGCTCCAGACGGGTGGTATATTCGGTGGTGTCTATCTGGAAATCACCGGCACCCCGATTAGTGTCTTTGTTCTCGTCCGAGTCCTTCGGGTAATTTGATTGATCTCTAGAACTCATCATCTTTAGTATTTCCGGGTTCAGCGGAGTATCATTCCATTTTACCTTTTCCGGGCGGAATTGGCTATCCCCGCCATTATTCTTTCCAGGACCAAGTGTAACTCTTTTCTTATTATACAACATATGAAAATACCACTATTTCACCCGGTCGGTTTTCTCTTCGGATTCGGGTATATTACTGTTAATGATATCGTCCAGTTCCATTTCCGGAGTCATGGACTTCCTTCTTAATTTGATAAATATCGCCACCAGCTCCGGGTCGAACTGCGTACCGGAACACGCTTCCAGTTCTTCAACGGCTTCTTCTTCGGTCAGCTTCCTCTTTTTATAACCGCGCTCCGATGTCATGGCGTCATATGAATCCGCTATTGCCATTATCCGAGCATCCCTGGGGATTTCTTCACCTTTCAGCCCCCGCGGATAACCGTTACCATCGTACCGTTCGTGGTGGAACAGGACGGCGTCCACGCAGCCGCGTAAACCGACGATATACTTGATAATCCTGCTGCCGAGTTCGGGGTGATGTCTGATCATCTCCCATTCGGCATCGGTCAGCGGATCGCGTTTGGTTAAAATACTATCGGGAAGATTCAGCTTGCCGATATCATGGAGTAATCCCGCCGAGCGTATTTTCTGGATTTCTTCCGGAGAATAGCCGACCTCCTGCGCCAGTTCAACGGCATAACGGCTTACTGCTTTTGAGTGGCCGTAGGTGTAATGGTCGCGGGTGTCAACCGTGGCCGCGAGAGCGTAAACAATGCTTTCAACGGCTTTTTCACTATCGATTTTGTGACCTGCTTCCGATTTCACAACCTCGGTGATATCAAGGCTGCTGGCTAAAGCCACCCCGTTTCCGCCGTTACGTTTTACGTGATACAGGGCCTGGTCAGCCGCTTCGATGATTTTTTCCTTCATCACGCCATCGACACGCCAGCAGGCGATACCGATACTGCAGGTAACATTGATACCTTTTTTTCCGATATATTTAGTCATGTTTCGCCGGATTCTCTCGGCAACACTTTGCGCACCGCTGGCATTCGTCTTGTATAAAATACAGGCAAACTCGTCCCCGCCGTAACGGGCGCCCACATCCGTATCACGGATATTACCCCTGATAAGCTTGGCGAAATCCTTTAGCAATTCGTCTCCAAGCTGGTGACCGTAAATATCGTTATAGGTCTTGAACAGGTCGAGGTCTATAAACAGCACCGCGAAATCATCACCGGTAACGGCGCTGTCTTGCACGGCCCTGGTAAGACTATCCTGGAAATAGCGGTGGTTGCGTAAATGGGTCAGTTCATCGGAATCCGCTTTTTCGCGCGCGCTGGCATATATCTGGGCGTTTTCAAAAGCAACCGCCGATTCTCTAGCCATCGTACTGACGAGATCGATGTCATCACGATTATAGTGACCCTTGGAAGATTTATCGGATAAAACCAGAATACCGAGAAGCTGGTGTTTACTGGTAATCGGGCAGAGTACCTCAACTCTAGCAGCTTCCAACGCCAGTCTATCGGCTTCGGATAGGTCGTTGAATTCGGGATCGTTGTCCAGGTTCTCCTTCAACACCGGTTTTCCCTCACTGGCCATCCACTTCATGAGAGAACTGTAACGCTGTAACATCAAGGGCACGATTTTATCTTCTTCATTCAGTTTCACCACGTATTTCGTGGCATAACTTCTCTTTAGAGGGAGTAACAAACCTACCTGCCGGGCGCGGATAGCATTCGCCAGGGGACCGATCAAGGCATTGGCAATTTCCCTGATATTGATGAAATTACTCATTTTATTGGCAAAATTGAGTAACATCTGCCGGTGGACGTAGCGCTTCCCATAGAAAAGCCGGTCGGCGCCTTTATCCAGGGCGGCTTTTACCCAGTTAAATAGAAAAGCGAACAGGACCACCATGATGACGGTTGCCGGAATGCCCAGATTAGGCGGCAGCAGACGTAATAAATTGCTTAACCCCAGCAATAAAGCCAGATAAGCCAGGGTAACGCAAATGGTAACCCCGGTATAGACCATCCACTTTTTCATGATAATCTGGATATCCAGCAGGCGGTGCTTTATCAGGGTGTAGGCTATCAATGCGGCGTTACCGATATATCCGATGTGGTAAAAGCTGTAGCTGGTGCGGCTGAAAATAACGCTGGCGATGCTGGCCACAATCATGATGCTGAAACCGAACAAAAGATATGAAGTTTTGTTTCTATCTTCGGGGTCATTCGATTCTCTCAACCTCTCGAAGAGAAAGACCCCCACCAGCGAGGCAATCAATATATTAACGTAAGCCAGGGCATCGACAGCGGATGCCAGGTACCCTGAAATAGTTTCGTTGTTGATAAACACCAG
>JASFHJ010000179.1:0-4083 GCA_050123255.1 Dehalococcoidia bacterium | reverse complement strand
ATCCCTTAATGATTATCTTGCGGCGGCGGTTATAGTCCTCCACCATTTCCAGTACGCTGGATTCGCCGGTTTTTAAAGCTTCTATAGCAGCTACCTGCGCCATGGTCGGTGCGCTCATGATGGTGTACTGGTGTATCTTGGTCATCGCCGCGATGATTTCTCTGGGCGCCGCGGCGTAACCGATACGCCACCCGGTCATGGCATAAGCCTTGGAAAAACCACCCAAAAGGATAGCATTATCTTTCATTCCCGGCAGGCTGGTGAAGCAGGTGTGCCCCTCGCCGTAGATCAGCCGGGCATAAATCTCATCGGACAATACCATTATCTTATGACGCCGGGCTATATCGGCAATTGCCAGGAGTTTCTCTTTACTTATTATCGCCCCGGTCGGATTAGCCGGGTAACCGATCAATATCGCTTTTGTTTTCGGTGTGATTCTATCTTCTATATCCTGCGGCTCGACTTCGAAATTACCCTGTTCGTTCGTCGGCACCATTACCGGCTCGCCGCCGGCCAGGATAACGCAGGAAGGATAAGCCGGGAAATGGGGATCGGGCATGATCACTTCGTCACCGGGGTTTATTATCGCCCGCAGAGCCAAATCCAGCGCCTCGCTGACCCCTACGGTCATCAGAATTTCACGCTGCGGCTCGTATTTTACACCGTAAACAGATTCCAGATACCGGGTGGTTTCCTCACGGAGTTCCAGCATGCCGGAATTGGAGGTGTACATGGTATAGCCCTTTTCCAGCGACTTCACGGCGGCCTCGCTGATATGCCACGGCGTGGCGTAATCGGGCTCACCGACCCCGAGCGAGATAACGTCTTCTATCGACTGTAACAAGTCGAAGAACTTGCGGATACCGGAAGGCGAAAGCTTATTCGCTCTCTCCGAAATCAGCTTATGTTTTTTTCGGTCTTTTTGTTTATCACTCATCTGGACATGCCCTGATATTATTACGCCATCACACTCACAGGATGACCGGCTCTCTCTTGACTCCTTCGCCACCGTCGAGTAATTCTCCGTCCTCTTTGTAACGCTTCAACATAAAATGCGTTTCCGTCCCCTCGACTCCCTTGATATGAGTCAGGTTCTGCGATACGAAGTCGGCGATGATACGCTCCGATTTACCTAGCGCTACCAGCAGCAGGTCGTAGTTACCAGAGGCCAGGTAAACCGACCTTACCTGCTCGAATTGCGCAATGCGTAAGGCAATGGAATCATAGCCGGCTTCCGGTTCCGGTTTTACTTTTACCTCTATCAGTGCCCAGACCTGCTCATCTTCCAGCCGGTCCCAGTTGACCACTGCTTTATATTTCAGGATAATGCGGTCTTTTTCCGCCTGCTTGATGGTTTTGGTGACCTCGGCCGGGGACGAACCCGTCATGGTAGCAATCTGCCTGGCGGTAGTGTGGGCATCGTTTTCCAACACTTTCAGAATATCTTTTAACATTGCTTTCCTCCTCACTACCTCGCTCAAAGAGAATATATGGGATTATTATATCACAGGGAGAGTGCCTTGAGTAGACTTTTTATGTTAAGTTAACCGGCTTTTCAAACCGGTTTCTGTATCACTATAATCCTCGTCAGTTCCTTGCCGTCATAGTAACCCGACGTTTGCCCGATAATTTTGAATCCCCAGCCTCTAATCCTGCCACCGCACCAGGGGGTATCATCCGGAGTCTTCCTCGACCGGTATTCAGCCACTAACAGCTTTCCGCTATCCGCCAGATACCGGTCGATGATTCTCTCCAGATATTCCCTATGCAATTCCTCCGGTATATAGTCCAGCAACGTCCCCACAAAATCGAATCTTTCAGGATTATCCCAGTACAATCCGTTGGCTACCTGAAGATTTTCGCTGTATCCCGGCAGTCTCTTCCTGGCCAGTTCAATGAGTTTTTCGGAGAGGTCGATACCGTAAGGGATAATGGATATCCCCCTGTCCGTCACCCATTTGCTGATGCACTCTAGCAGATAACCGTTGGCGCAGCCGATATCCAGGAACCTGCCCGACTTATCCACGCAGTCGGCTATCGGCTTACGGCAGGCGACCCAGCGTTCTTCAGGACCGGAAAATCCCGATTGCTTCCACGGCTCATCATGCTGAAGGTAAGCTGTTTCCAGTTCTTCTTTGAGTTCGAAAAACCACTCTATATATCGCTTTTCTTCCATCCGATTCAGTTTAGATAACCTTGTTTTCATCCCTGGCTTTCTTATCGAGCAGAGCGCCGATAGCAAGCCCCAGACCGGCACCGATACCGGTACCGATGCCCGGACTATCCAGAACGGCGCCCAGTGCCGTGCCGATTCCAGCCCCCACCGCCATCCCGATACCGATACCTATACCCGTATAATGCCCCTTCTCCACCAGGTTATGACCTTTTTTTAGGTGCTCTGTCAGGGATTCAATCATCTTGTAATACTTCTTCAGTCCTTCTCTATCGGCAACCTGCATCATCATGCTCAGGTTCTCCACCATGCGGTTGATTTCCTGTTGATGAGACTGGCATTCGGAGCAGATGCCGGAAAATTCATCGATTCTTTTAGCGATACGCAAGAGTTGGTCGATTCTGTATTTCTTGGTGTCTTTCGCCCCCAGGGTAATGCGGTACTGGCTTATTTCCGAGGCGATGCGGTTATACCACTGGCTGCCTATATCCATGGTCATTTAATCTGCCCCACAATTAAGGATTTCGCCGCAAAAAATAAAGTTTTTCAGAATCGACAGGGTTTGAGGATTGTTGACCCTGAGCAATTTCATTAAATACATGAGATACTTCTTTCACCACAGCTTCCCAGAGCTTTTTACCAAGTTCTGCACTGGATTGTGTCGGGTCGCCGATAACGCCGGTGGTTGAGTATTTAGCAAAGTCCAGATCGGGGTCTTTCCAATCTACTTCGGTATGATGAGGGTTCACTATTTTGTCACGCCGTACAGAATCAGGTCGGCGATAGAGTAATATTGAAGTCGTAAACGAATCGGCGTGTCCGCCGGGAATATCGTAGTCAGCGATACGACACCAGATGTCATGGTAAGGTAATGCTGGCAGATAGGCGGCGGACTTTCCGTTATTATCTATATTGAATCGCTTCACCGTATCGATAAAGTCGTGCTGGCCACATCCCCTCCAGACGACGATGCGTTGAAAGCCCTGCTCGGCCAATGATTTTAGAATACAGGCTAACAGCGGTTCATGAAGGTCCCTGGGAATATCGATATAACCGCTGCCGTAGTTCTTGTGTTCCGGCGTGGGCCCGAAAGGCGTTGCCGGTAGTACGAGTGAGTCAATCCCAAAATCTTTCTCCAGTTTCTCGGATGCTGTCAGGCAGACCTGCTCCGCGAACCAGGTATCGAAGTCTACCGGCAGGTGTGGTCCCTGCTGTTCCATGCAGCCGGTGGGCACAATCGCCAGCCAGCCTTTTTCAGCACAATCATGGATTTCCTCATAGGTTAAATCGCCGAATTTCATAGGTATTAATCCTTCCCCTCTCCACCCCTTATAAAATATCTTTACCCACCCGACCTGCTTGCGCTAACCTGTCCGCCGCTCATGCTGAGCTATGGCAGGCGGGAGCTTCAGCGGGTAAACCGCCCTCGCGGCATCCGACTATTAGACCGGGGTGTTGTTTATTCTAACTGAGACCATGCTTTATTATCTCCACCAATCGTGAGAGCAATATACAGAATAAACAATCTGAGACACAACCCAACGAGAGAAAATATAAATAGTTCTCCCGCTATAATACTAATGGTGAAATCAACAACTGCAACGGCACAAAATCCCCAAAAACCCCATTTCTTCCACATGAATAATGCAACGGCAAACACAATATTAAGTAAGCTGAATGTTATAGAGATTGCTACCACCCAGCCGGGTAAAATATCCGGTAGATTTGGATTACCCTTAGGTATTACGATAATTATGGCAGCCAAACTGAATAAAATAATAATAACCAGCCATACAGTAAGGCATCCATGTCTTTTCCTTTGATTAATCTGAAAAGAATCTTTCAACACATTTAACTTCCCGTCTTATCCACTCCACTATAGTAGAATATCTTTTCCCACCCGGCCACCC
>JASFHJ010000178.1:0-4113 GCA_050123255.1 Dehalococcoidia bacterium | reverse complement strand
ATTGAGCGTGATATATTATATCCCCAAGACATCAAGCCTATGGCCGGATTATCGGGCGTTACACTCAATCCGGAGCGGGAAATACCCGGAACACGACATGCTAAGCAACGGGGGATAGGCATTTCCGTAAAACCGATAGCCGGGGCTCGATGAAGTGACCTGATAAAGAATTAATAATTTCTTAAAACTTGAGCACAATGATTAACAAAGAATTCCCGAACCGAATCCAGAATCGGTTGTGTAATGCAAAACAGGAAAAACCTGGTTTTAGCAGTATTACTCGTCCTGGTTGTGTTGACGGGTGGGACGGCCGGATGCAACTATCTCTCCCCGGTGAGCGGGGATGACAGCTCGTTCCCGTTTTATAAAGACCGCATCGCCAAAATACATCTGGTCATGGAGGAGGAGAACTGGTCATCCTGCCTGTCCAATGCCTTCGATGAGGAATACGTCCCCGGTGACTTCTGGTACGACGACGAGTTGATTCCCAATGTCGGCATACGCCCCAAGGGTAATTCATCGCTGGGACAGGCGATAGGCTGGGACAGCCCCCGGATTCCCCTGGCGGTGGATTTCAATCTATTCAATCGCGCTCGCAGCTTCTACGGGGTGAAGAAAATATTCCTCAACAACGGCTGGAGCGATCCCACCCTTATCAGGGAGGTATTAGCTTACGAGATATTCGCCGAAGCAGGAATACCTACCCCGCGCGCGTCACTGGTGGATGTCTGGGTGAATGATACCCATCTCGGGGTGTATACCATGGTCGAGATGGTCGACGCCACCTTTATCGGCCGTTATTTCGACGATGCCTCGGGAAACCTGTACAAGCCGGAACTGGTTGCCGCGCTATTGGACTGGACCGAAGATGATGTCGATACGGAATTCGCCGGACCGTTCATGCCGGAGCCGCTTCCCAAACATGATCCCATCCTTTACACCAACGTCGGCGGGGCCCCGCTCATAGACCTGCTGAAAGCCCTCGGCCAGGAAGATATGGTTGCTCTCTACACCCCAATCCCGCCCGTGGAAGATAAAACCGGCCGGGGATTACCTCCGGCGCGTATGCCGCGGAATTATCTCGAAGCCATGGCGTTAAAAACCAACGAGAACAATCCCGATTACACGGCACTGTTTGCCTTCCTTGAAGTCCTGAACGGTTCACCTTCGAAAAACACACCGGAGGACATCGAAGCGGTGCTGGACGTGGATGAAATGTTGAAATACATTGCCACTTCCGCTGTTCTCGTTCACCTGGACAACTACATCGGCATCGGACACAACAACTACCTTTACGAGGTCGGCGATAAGTTTCACATGATTCCCTGGGATTTAAACATGGTTTTCGGCACTTTTAACATGGGTATTAAAAAGGAACAACTCATCAACTATTACATCGATGAACCTACCGCCGGTCCCATGGTAAGATTTCCACTCGTTCTCCAGCTATTTAAAAAACCCGAGTATATCGAGAAGTATCTAAGTTATGTAAAGGAAATTATCGACGGCCCCTTCAAGCTGGATAAAGTCCTGGCGCGGATAGATGAACTGGTTGAGATGGTGCGGCCCTACGCCGAGGCCGACAAGGAAATGTTCTATTCTTTCGAAGACTGGGAACGCTGCCTGACCGAAGACCTGAGACCACCGGATATCTTCCAGGGCTGGATGGCCGGTGGACCTTCACCACAACTTCCGTTCTTTTTAAGCAGTAACGAAAGAAGGTTCCTCCAGAAGGAATTCGATGTAAAAAATCTCTGGGAATTACTTGCCTTAAAATTATCGGATGAAGATTTTACCAGGCTCGAAGAGGGCCTTTCTGAAAAGACATACTCTTTACTCCTGCAAAACATCTTCGGTCCCTTGATGGCGCCGCAGCCGCCGCGTCAGCCCGGTTTCGGCCCCAACGCCCTGGGCCTCATCTCCTTTATCGAGGCCCGGTACGAATCCGTGGTAAAGCAGTTGAGCGGCGAGCTACCCGGCGGTACCGGAAGGAACCTGGGCAATGGCGGCGATATGTGGATGGCGGATATGTTTAACTTTTAATTAGCCCTTAGCATCGAAAGGAATAAGGATGTTCCGCAAAAAAAAGATTAAAACAGAACCCGGAGATACCCGCCGGTTCGAACGCAAGTTTGCCATCCTGCCCCGCGATATCGGCCTGGCGATGGCTTTTCTACGGCAGGTCTGCCGTCCGGATGGTGTATATCCTCACAATAAGGTAAACAGCCTTTACTACGATTCCGCCGAACTTGACGAATATATTAAGTCGGCTTCCGGAGAGTACCGAAAGAAAAAGGTGCGCATCCGCTGGTACGATGACATCGACCCGGCGCGGGAAACTACTTCTGTTTACCTGGAATTGAAATCGCGGGAAGGTTTCGCCAGCAGCAAGCAGCGCGAAAAATTCACCGTTATCACGGAAATCCTGCTGCCGGAAAACATCAGCAAAGGTATTATCGATAAAACTACACTGAACAATACCCTGGCGAGGTTCGGGCATTTCCCAGAAAGTCCTTTACGACCGGTAATCGTAATATCCTACCGGCGGCACCGATTCCGGGAAATACAAACGGGTATCCGGGTATCTTTCGACTATGATATTAGCGCAACCATGGTCGCCCCGGAACTGGGCCGGCGGGAAAGTCGCATAAATCTCCCCGGGGCGGTTATCGAAGTCAAGGGACCCAGGCTGGAATTGCCGGTAACCCTGCGTCGCATGAACTTCCTGGATACCGACTGGAGTCGGTTTTCCAAGTACGGATATTGTATCGATGCCTTTTTATCAGACCCCGGTACCGCAGGACGTTTTTCACCTTCGGGTAGAATGATATCTCTATAAATTAGGAGGAGGACCTTTATGTTTGACGGACTATGGGAATTCATCGACAGCCTGGATTCCCCGGTGGGTTTATGGGAGGCGGTAGTGGCGATACTTTTCTCACTGGCGGCTTCCATCGTCGTTTACCTGATGTACCAGTTGTTCTACGGTTCGAGACACATTGGAGCTGGCGTGCATCGCACCTTCATCCTTGGGGGACCGGCCATAACCGCTCTGTTTCTGGGAATACAGGTTTCCATACCGCTTTCCCTGGGACTCCTGGGAGCTTTATCATTCGTCCGTTTCCGCACTCCGGTGAAAGATCCGGCGGAGATAGGTTTCCTGCTGTTGCTGATTGCTTCTTCAATCGGGGCTGCCACAAATAACTACCTGGTAACGGGTATTTTATTTGGCGTGGTTATTATCGCACTGAGCATTCACTGGCTCATCCGCAACCGGTTCAACCTGTTCGGTCGCGGTAATCTGATGATATCGGTCGACCAGACCGCCTACCCGGAACTGGAGAAAAAGCTTACGGCTTTCCTTAAGGAACAGCTCGGTGGCTTGAGGATGGAGACGATGTCCATGATAGAAGACCGCGTCAGCCTGCACTACCAGTACCGCCGCAAGACCGGTTTCGACTGGGCGACCTTCACCAGCGACCTCAACCAGCTGGCGGCACCGGCCAGGGTAGAGATATTCGTCGGTTAGAAAAAATAATATCCTGATGATATTTCAGCATCAATGTCAGATAAAAAGATGGTTTTGGTGATAAAAGTCGCTTACGTATAAAAAAGGAAAAAGACTATAATGTAAACTAGGATACCGGACTGATCACGGTGCGGCAGGGAGCGGCAAATTACATGAGACCAGGGGTACTGAAACAGCTTTAAACAAGCAATATCGGTACCCCTTTTTATATATAGATATTTATTCTCTAACTGATTATAGGAGGAAAATTATGAATGGAGATAGCGGAGCTAAAAAGCCCGTTTCCGGCGGTGGTACGTCGAACCGGGACTGGTGGCCGAACCAGTTGAACCTCAAGGTTCTTCATCAGAACTCCTCCCTGAGCAACCCGATGGGAGAGGAGTTCAACTACGCCGAGGAATTTAGAAAACTCGACCTTGAGGCCGTGAAGAAGGACCTGTACGCCCTGATGACCGACTCGCAGGACTGGTGGCCGGCCGATTACGGACACTACGGGCCGCTCTTCATCCGGATGGCGTGGCACAGCGCCGGCACGTACCGTATGGGAGACGGGCGCGGTGGCGCGGGAGACGGCACCCAGCGGT
>JASFHJ010000177.1:0-4124 GCA_050123255.1 Dehalococcoidia bacterium | reverse complement strand
TTTTTCTTAGTTTCTACGGGTATCTCTTTACACTCATTAGTCAAGGATATTTCCATGTATATAAACGGTCGGTCTAGCCTGTTCAAGGTGGCCGGGAAATGCGGCATACCCTTGGGTATCGCGATTGCTGTTGTAGTGGTAATCATGTGTGTTTCCATATTCTCACCAAGGCAAAGTTCCACTTCGCCACCCAGTTGACCGATATCATCCATGTCAGCCCCGGCTATGAGGAGTACCTGGTCATATTCGTGAGTATGGGGGACATACGGCTCATTACCCATCCTCCCGGGTACCCAGTACGCACCGTATTTCACGTTCACATCGAATCCGTGGAATTCTTTGGTCAGCTCCGTACCCTGTCTCAAACCATCAAGTTCATAACTTTGAAACGGCACACTTTTTACCATGTCGGCGTATTTTCTAACTCCCATTGTCTTATAACCTCCTCTATTGAACGAACTTATTAATCCGATAACCACCGATTGTAAATACTAAGGTCAAGAAGTATTGAGTTATTTTATTGCTCCTTTTTTCTAAAAGGGTGTTCCTCATCTACCATCATCCCCCAGGTAATACCGAACCGATCCCTGAGTATCGCTTCACAAATACTCGCTTCCGTTTTTTGTGGCGGGAATCTGACTTCTCCACCTTCTTTCATTATCTCCCATGATTTCATCATATCGTCTAGATTGTCGAAGACTATTACGAAACCAGGAGGTTCATTTCCACCCATATCAGACAGCATCATCCTCTGGCCGTGAAGATATATCTCGGAATACATAATGCCTTTGTTGTTTTCTTCCTCAGGGAATGGCTGAATTACAGCCACGTCGGCGCCGAAGGCCCTTTTATATTGTTCTATAGCCTCCTCGCACTTGCCGTTAAAAAAAAGTGATGGTACCAGCATTGTTTTCCCCCCTATTTTAAATTAATACTGATCGAGTCAAGGAATACCGTGTTAGACAACGGATTAAATAATTCACGTCAGTTTATATGAAACGACGAGTTGATCTGATAAATACATACAGGCTCCGGTCTAATAAAGCTCTCAGAATATTTAAGGTTTGGCGAATGTGCGTTCATCATAGACGATGAATCCCCACGTAAACCCGAATTTGTCCTTCAATATTGCTTCACAAACACTCCATCGTGTTTCCTGTGGGGCCAGGAGAATTTCCGCACCGTCTTTCATGATGTCCCATGCTTTCGTTAATTCTTCCAGGGTATCAAAGACGATTACTTGCCCCTGGCTCTGTTCGCCTTCGTCGGAAAACCATAATCGGTGCCCCCGGATAAATAATTCGGAGTGCTCTATCCCTGTTTCTCCCCTTTCTTCCGGAAAAGGTACTTTCAGTACGATTTCTGCACCGAATGCTTTTTTATACTGTTCAATAGCTTCCTCGCATTTCCCGCCGAAAAATAATGTTGAGATATACAACCTAATTCCTCCTACCTGTGATTTTGTGAAGATACACGATCATCTACTAAAAATCTATCCATTGTAATTACTATGATTCACCATTTAGGTAATCATCTTAAAAAGCTCAAGATATAATCCGGGAGCTTTCTGGCGTATAGCGCCCTCGAAAATTAACCGGATTAAGATTATATCTGGCCGATTTCTCCCGTGGCTTTATTCTTCCAGTAGCCGCGCTGCTGTAAAGGCCAGTTGAATATTATAGCTCCCGGGCGGGGACAATCATTTACACAACAACCGCAATACCAGCATTCGTCGGGATGTAATATCATCGGGGGTTTACCTTTTTCAGGATTCGGGACATATACATCTATCTGGCAAACCTCGATGCAATGATTACAGCCGTTACAGATATCTTCATTGAATATCACCGGCCTATTTGGTGAAACTACATTCGGCATAGCAATTATTTTTTGTTGCGACATTTATCTCTCCTTGATTAAGTTATGGTAGTAAAGCGGAATTGATACTTACTGTTTATATATACCGGCATAATCTTTATTGCGAGATTCATATTGCTCTTTCATATCGCCCCAGAAAGCCTGGGGTAACTTGCCGGTGTTTACCTTGCCATTTTCCAACGTTAATGTGATGTAGTGATTCCATTCTGGCGGGTCTAGAGTCGGGTAATCTATCCGCCGGAAATTGAGAAGAGCACTACTGGCTTTCCGGGCCAGCGAAGCGTGGGTAATGATTTGCGCGTACGTCAGGAGGCTCAGGTCTTCCATGCTGCGCATCAGTTTATGCGGGTCCAGAGCGTACAGTAAAGGTACCGATTCTTCTTCGATTTTCTCTAAAGCGCCCAAACCCATATTCAGCAGCGAATCTGTTCTGTATTCACTGACGTAATACTGCATGACCCTGGCAATACCGGCGTGTAATTCTTTCCAGTCAATTCCTGAAGCACGCCTGACAGGGGCATAAACCCGGTTCTTTTCTTTTTCGGTTTGATCGCGTGAAATTTTGGATACACCAACCGTCTTGGCATATTGAGCGGCTTTCCGTCCGGCGTACCTGCCGGTGGCTGCGGCGTTACTATGGTCTTCCGGAGCAAACATCTGCATTCCGGCGGCATAAAGTCCGTCGAGAGTAGTTTTCAAATCCCAGTCGATCAGTATACCTCCTCCAAAACCATAGCCTGCTTCTCGCCACTGCGGTAAGGCGCTCCCTTCGATGAATTTGTAGCTCTGGAGCAGGTCGCGGCTCTCATCGTAGCCGGCCTGGTTAAACGTATCAGTGATTATTTTTACGGTGGATTCTTCCCCCAACATCAGTTTCCACGTCGCTTTCCTTTCAACCTCCGGCATGGAGGGGAAATCACCGTAGAAAGGAAGTGCGTATTCACCTTTGAGAATGCCTTCCTTGATTTTTTCTTCGAGTTGAGGAGTCGTGCTCATCGCTCCTGCATCTTCCCAACCCTGGATTCCCATTGGTACTCTTTTACCGTTCGCATCAACGATGGGGACATTCTCATAACTGGCATCACCCGCACCGGAGTACCACTTATGCTTTAAGCCGGAACCGATACTCAGTAAACCGTTATTGTCCATCGAAGTCAGGGTAGCTCCGGCCTTCCAGGCCATGGCCGTGCCGTCCCCGGAGATCGCGCGGGAACTCATCGTGGAATATCCGCCCAATTCGGTACTCATTACCCAGATTGTACCGGCCCCGGCCGTAGCCATGACCGTAGCTTTTGATTTGATAATCAAGAATTCACCGGTACGCGTGTTAAAACCCGTTGCCCCGACTACCTTGGCGCCCTGGACACCGTTCTCATTTAACAGGCTGGTCATCATAACGCGGTCGAGGATTTGAACCCCCAGGCGTTTGCATTCTTTTTTCAGGGCGGGTTTGAACGTGGTACCCCAGACTCGTATCACCACGTTATTGAGTTTCCGGTCCGGATTGCTCTTTAAGACTGGTGGTTCCTGCCCTTCAGGATAGTAACTGTGCATCCTGGTATAACGCGGTGATATCATCAACTTGGATTCATTATCTCTTCCTTTAGCACCCAGGTATTCATCTTTGGTATCTCGAATTTTACCGCCCATTTGTTCCATTTCGACTAGGGTATCCCAATCCTCGCGACACTGGATCTGGATACCGATGCCGTTACAGTAAGGACGGTCAGCCATGTGCATTGCCCATTCATCCGGGTCCACATTGGATAAGGGATTAGCCGGAGCGTTGCACCAGTGATCACAGCCGGGCCCCCCCATACCGCTTCGGATAGTATCACCTTTTTCCGCCAGGACCACATTCAAACCTTGCCTGGCGGCGCTGATGGCCGCCCAGCAGCCGGCTATACCCCCTCCAATGACCAGAACATCCGCATCAATTTCTCGTTCCTGGTCGTATTGGATGGGATATGGCCAGTCCGGTGCATGTCCCTGCTCCTTTAGGTAATCATGCCATGATGTCATTTTATAATCCTCCTTTTAATCATATTGGTTTCTTGGTATTAATTCTTTATAATAATCCTCTAAGTCTAGGATCAAGAGCGTCTCTTAATCCATCGCCAACCATATTAAATGCAAAAACAACTATCATGATGGCCAAACCGGGTGCGAAAGATAACACAGGGTGATCTTGCAGGTACTTATAACCATCATTTACCATAGCCCCCCAAGCCGCACCTGGGGGATTG
>JASFHJ010000176.1:0-4126 GCA_050123255.1 Dehalococcoidia bacterium | reverse complement strand
CTCGGACTTATTTCTTGAGATTATTATATCACAGTAGAAGCATGACTGCTTTTAACTTAACAGGTTGATTTGATATAGTTAGGTAAAGCAACCCCTTTTCCGGGTTCTTGCCCGGTAAATCTTTACTCTGTCAGGTCAGTAATATTTAAGATGGAAAACAAACCTCTTATCAAAGCCTTGACCGAAGCCGGCACAGGTTCGCGCCGCCGGCTTGCCGATGCCATCAAGCAGGGCAAGGTCACCATCAACGGCGAGACAGTAGAAAGCTTCAATCACCCCGTTAATCCTGACAAAGACACCGTCACGGTCGACGGGCAAGAAATCGACCTTAAACCTACCGAGACCGTCTGCCTGATGCTGAACAAGCCGAAGGGCTATCTCTCCACTGTCCGTGATGAAAGAGGACGCCGAACGGTGATCGAGCTGCTGCCGGAGAAGTACCGCCACCTGCGACTTTACCCCGCCGGGCGTCTCGACGGGGACAGCACTGGATTGATGCTGTTGACCAACGACGGCGACCTTACCTATCGTTTGACCCATCCCAAATTCGAGCATGAAAAAGAATATCTGGTTCAGGTCAAAGGCAGACTGACCGAATCGGAAAGACAGGAACTGGAACGGGGCATCAGGCTGGAGGACGGCGTGACCCACCCGGCGGTGGTGAAAACCGTTACCGTCAGTCCGCCCTTTAACTACAGCATCACCATCCACGAAGGGAGGAAAAGACAGGTACGCCGCATGTTCGAAAGGGTGAAACATCCCGTTATCGAATTAAAACGGGTACGCATCGGGGGACTGACATTGGGAAATCTGAAAGAGGGAAAAGTAAAAAAACTCAACCGGAACGAGATTAACGCCCTTTCAGGAGACTGATTTTCAAATACGCATGATGTCTGTTATACTAAAATATCTTGAATTATCAGGTACTCCGGTGATTGTTCCGTCGTCATGAACCCGATTTTAAAACAGGTTACCAGTGAAGGCAGATTAGTCCTGACAGAGGTAGAATCCAAGCGGTTGCTCGGGCAGTCCGGGATAAAATGCGTGGCGACCGAACTGGCTTCGTCGGAAGACGAGGCGGTTTCCCTCAGCCGGAACCTGGGATTTCCCGTAGCGCTCAAGATTGCCTCCCCGGATATCATCCACAAAAACGACGGCGGCGGTGTTTTCCTGGAGCTTGGCTCCCCCGGGGCAGTAGGTACAGCCTACCGCGAAATCCTGAAAAACACCGGAGATAATACCCCGGAAGCCAGGATAGACGGCGTTTCCGTGCAGAAGATGGCTCCGGCGGGCGTGGCGGTAATCATCGGCATGTCCAAGGATGCCCAGTTCGGCCCCGTCATCATGTTCGGACTGGGCGGCCTGCTGGTGGAAATCATCGAGGACATCACCCTGCGAGTATCGCCCATAACCCGTAAAGACGCCGCCGAGATGATACAAGAGATAAAAGGGTACAAGTTGTTGACAGGCCATCGCAGCCAGACACCCGTAAATATCCCGGCGCTGGAAGAAATGCTGCTGGCGGTATCCGACTTCGTGGAAAAGAACCCGGTCGTTAAAGAGATAGACCTCAACCCGGTCATTGCCGGCAAGGACGGCGCCGTGGCCGTGGATGCTACCGTGGTACTGGAAGAAAACGCTTTAGAAAAGAGATAATCCATGAACCTCAGCGGGATGCTGGAAGATAGCGCCAAGAAGTTCGGTGATAAGACCGCCATCCTCATCGGCGAGCGGGAAGTATCCTTCAGGGAACTGGACAACCTTTCCAACAGAGTCGCTAACGCGCTGCGGAATATGGGCGTGGAAAAAGGCGACCGTGTAGCAACTATTCAAGCAAGTAATCCGGAATTCGTTACTGTCTTTTTCGGTATCCTGAAATGCGGCGCCATCGCCGTTCCCCTTGATTCAAGGTATGTTGCCGATGAACTGGAAATCCTTTTCAACGATTGTACACCGAAGGTGCTTGTCTCGGATAATCCTCCCCTGGAATCGCTGACGCCCGAACTGCCCCGGTTCAAGTCTATCAGACACATCATCTCCATGGACCCGGCCCTCGATGGCGGATTCGTTTCTTACGACCGGATAATCGCTGATAATCCGGCTACCCCGGTGAATGTGCCGGTGGACCCGGAGGACGTTGCCATTATCTCTTATACCGGCGGTCCTACACAGAAACCGCTTGGTGTGGCCCTCTCACACTACAGCGTTCTCACCGAAGCCGCCAGTTCCGCAGATGTCCTTAATCAAACCGAAGACGATATTCTGATAGCTTTCGCTTTGCCGATGTACCACCAGTTCGGTCTGACGTCCGTCCTGACAGCCTCTCTTTTACGGGGCAGTAAAGTGGTTGTGATACCGGGAACCGGGCGCTCCATCAACAGTTTCATGGAAGCCGTAGAGAGAGAGAAGGCCACCATTTACATGGGTGTCCCCTACATCTACGCCCTGATGATAAACGTGGTCAGGCGAGAGGGCGTTAAGCACGACCTCAGCTCGCTGCGGGTTTGCTACAGCGGCGGCGCTCCACTGCCTGCTGAAATAATCCAGTTATTCAAACAATACTTCAACATCAACCTGCTGGATGTCTGGGGACAGACCGAAACGGTTTCTTATGCCACCACTTCGCCCATCGACGGCTCCGGTCCCGTCGGGGCTTCCGGACAGGTGCTGCCCTGCTGGGAGATGAAGATTTTCGATGAAAACGATAGCGAGTTACCGTCCGGCGAAGAGGGCGAGATAGTCATGCGGGGCCCGGTGATGACCGGGTTCTATAATAAACCGGAGGCAACTGCCGGAGTTATGAGAAACGGCTGGCTGCACACCGGGGACATCGGCTGGCTGGATGAAGACGGCAACCTGTTTATCACCGCCCGTAAAAGAATTATGCTGATACTCAAGGGCCAGAATATCTTCCCCCAGGATATCGAGGAAGTCCTGAACACTCACCCGAAAATCGCCAAATCCAGAATCGTGGGCGTTATCGACATCCTGCGGGGAGAAACGGTAAAAGCGCTGGTCCGACTGAAACCCGGCGAAACCGCCACCGAACAGGAAATCCGCCAGTTCTGCCAGGGACGCATGGCCGACTACAAACTGCCGAGGGAAGTTGTTTTTGTGGAGAGTATCCCGGAGCAGACCCCCAACTGGAAGCGCCCCAAGAGTCAGAAGATATCCGGGATTACGCCAGGATAAATATGCTGGAGTTCCAGAGTACCACGCCGCCGTAAAAAACGACACAGCACCAGGTCACGATTTTAGCCGGTTTCGGGTAACGTCTGTAGACATCCCACAAGATAACAGCACATAATAGCGCCCCGGATACCTTGATAGCAATAAAGGCATTCTCACCGACGATGCTCGCCAGTAAAGGATTGCCCTCGCGCGCCATGTTCCCGTCAATCAGGAACCGCGTCAGCAATCCGTCAAGGACCACGAATACCACCAGTAAACCAAGTAGATACTTCATCGTCGTCGCGCTCTGGCGAATTTTCAAATGCCTCATTTCCGTGACTACTATCCCCGTGATTCTAAACGATTATATTAAGCGCCGACGGCACTACCCGGAAACGTACCGGCAGGTTGCCCAGCAGTTCACCGTCAGCCTGCAGGTTAAACAGGTGTTCCGAGTGTATTTCTATTTCACGGGCCGTCCTCAATGTCACTTTTTTATGCTTACCGTGCGTGCCCTTATAGATAAGAGGCAGAGAACGAAGCAGGTCGGCCTTGCTTACGTCACCTATCTCCATAATGTTCAGTAATCCGTCATGAAGGTCAGCATCGGGTGCGGCAAACATGCCGCCGCCGGCGTATTTACCGTTGTTTACCACCACAGCACAGGATTTCTTCACGCTCTCCTCCCCGTCAATTACAACTCTAATCTCGCGGTTGCGGTACGATAGCAGCGTCGTGAATACTCCCAGCATATAGGAAAGAGTACTGCCCAACGCCTTAAAATTCCTTGTTGTCCTTCGTACAATTTCAGCATCGAACCCCATGCCGGCAAAATTCACGAAAACGCGCTCCTTCCGGCTGCCGTTATCCGAATACTCGATTGTTCCCAGGTCGACCGTTATATTCTTTGGGCTGGAAATCCGACGGCAAGCTTCTTCGTAACGACTTGGGACTC
>JASFHJ010000175.1:0-4126 GCA_050123255.1 Dehalococcoidia bacterium | reverse complement strand
ACCATGCTATTTACCAAAGTGAGGACAGTCCCATGCCGTAAATTTCTTGTATCGGTCGGTAACATGGATAATCAGGAAAAAAAGTATATAAAAATTTTCAGACTGCTCTGGCTGATACCGGTGATAGTCCTGGGATATATCGGCTGGGTCAATCTTTTACCTTTTGGCGGCACCATAACCCATACCATAGATATCGGCGGCAATGACACCGAAGGCATGGCGATACTTACCGGACCCTTCGACCGGGTGTCAGAACCGATATATATGGATAACCTGAGCTATCGGGAGTTGATGCATTCCCTGGTATATTTCGAGCTTGAGGATGTCAATCTGAATAAAGCCGGTGAAGCAGGAGTGACGGTAAGATTCCGGGATGATTTCCCGGCTGACGCCAGGTTTCTAATCGGAGCCAGAAACGGGCCGGAATGGGACTACTCCTGGAAGGAAGTATACGTATCAAACATAGATAAGCGGGAGCCGTCCTCTGAAACAACCCCGGGAAACAATAGTGAATGGCTGACGGCTGAAGCGTCATGGCAAATGAATAATCTATATATTATCGATGATACCCTCAGGTTCGGTTTAAATGTACCACACCTAAATACCAATCAAGATTACCCTGTCGCCGTTGACCGGATTGATATTACCCTTGAAATAGAACCGATGTGGAAGCGACCATGATGAAAAGAGCTATAGATAAAATATCAACACCGGCCGGAAGGATATACCGAAACAGGTATTGCCGGTTTCTGGTGGAATTCCTCCGTCATCTGTTCCTCCCGGCGCTGGTTACCTTCCTGTTATTATTACTTATAGACGCGGTTTTCCCCGAGAGCGTTTCCCGTTATATCAATCTTAACTACTGGTTAATCGCGGTTATCGTTACGGGCATTATCGCCGTCCTGACCGGAACAGAAACCGGAACCGAAAGAAACGAATCCCGGTCGATCAGAGGCGACATAGTTACTATCATCTGTTTCGGAGTGGTCGGTGCGGCTGTTGTCTGGTACCAGACCCGCGACCTTGGCTGGCTTTCGTATGTTATCTCACCGGTCGCCGGGATACTGATTGTTTTGCTTACCTTGATTATCTGGCAGGGCCCTGACGAGGAAGAAAGTGAAAGCGAAAATAGCCCGGATAATTGAATTAAGTTATTACCAGCTGGCGATAATATTCCTGGTGCTCGTCCTGCTCGGTGAACTGGACGTGCTGAGTTTACCGGTGAACTTCCGGTATATAATACTGGTCCTGCCGCTGCTGGCATTACCCTTATTATTGAAATCGGCACAAACCGAAGAAAAGAGAGTGCCCGCGGTATTATATATTATCCTGGGGCTGGCAGCCCTGGCGCTGATGATCCGCTTTCTGCCTTTTACCCACAGCACCATCCCCCCCGGCTATGACCCCGGCTTTTATAAATACGGTCTCGATACTTATGTAAGCGCGCTGCCTCAGCTACCGGAAGCCGAGCTTGCCGACTGGATAAGGGAGATGTTCCCCCAGGGACTGCCGGTGCTATCCGGTACCCTTCACGCGGTCGCCGGTACCGATTCCATCGACCTCATCAGCTATCTATTCCCGATTCTCGGCGCTTTGCTGGTCTTCCCGGTCTACATGGTGACCGACCGGCTTTTCGGGCAGAGAGCCGGGATAATCGCCGCGGTGCTTTACCTGCTTTCTTATACCCAGTACACCACGTTTACCCTGCTGTATTTCAAGAACGTTCTGGGTCTGCTTTTCCTGCTGCTGGCGATATATGCCCTGGAAAAAGAGAGGTACGGGTTGATGGTGCTGCCGTTTGCCGCCATGGGTATCTTCCACCGTCCCGAGTTTCTGCTGTTCGCTATGATGCTCGTTCCTTATTTTCTGATACACCGAAAACGGGAGATATTATACGCCGTATTGGGCACCGCGGTCCTGGTCCTTCCCTTCTGGCTGGTAAGGTGGGACGCCAACTGGGGCGTGCTGACCGGGACGATTACAACCGCCGTCGACAATATCCAGACGGGTGAAGTATCCGGGGGAGGTACTTTCTTAGACCTGGGCACTTATATAAAATATGCTATCGCTTACCTGCCGTTTACGCTGTTGGGATTTATCTTCCTCATTATAAAGAAAAGATGGAACAGCGTCTTTATATTCTTCATTATTGTCGCCGTGATAGTGATAGCGAAACTCTTTTTCTTTAATCGGTTCATCATCGCCCTGGACATAGCCACTGTCACCCTGGCGGCAGCGGGCATTAATTACACGCTACTGAATCGGCAGGACATCTGGAGACTGGCCGGAATCGGCGCTCTAGTCCTCATTCTAATCGCTACCGCCATACCCACCATCAACCTGGCCGCCGATACCCGGCCGTTGATAAGTAAAGAACAGATGGAGACAATCCGGTGGCTGGACACCAACACCGAGGAGGACGCCTACGTTCTTGCCACCGTCAATGACGCCCCCTGGGTGCTCGGATGGAGCGGACGGAGGGTGATTGCCCCCGGACTTTTTGAATGGGACAGATACGAAATCGGTGACTGGGGGGTCTTTTTCAATACCGGCGACCCGGCGGTAGCCGCAGAATTCCTCGAAGGTTATGAAAGCCCCGTATATATATATTATTCCCGGGAACCGAACAATGTACTGGGTCTGGAGAAATTTACTGGAGATTTTTTTCAAACGGTATATAATAGCGATGAAGCCGTTGTGTATAAATACACCGGAGGTGATATCCCATGACATTCCTTGAGGGCTTAAGACTGGTTTTCGGAGGGATATTCATCCTGTTCGCGCCCGGTTTTGCCTGGAGTTACGTCTTCTTTGCCAGGAAAAAAATCGAGTGGATTGAAAGGCTGGCGTTATCTTTCGGGCTTTCCATAGCGCTGGTACCGCTGGCTGTCTTCTGGCTGAACTGGCTCTTCGATATGAAAATAACTCTACTGAGCACGTCTCTGACAGTGGCCGGCACAATAGTTATTGCGGGTATCTGGCTGCTGGCCCGGAAATACGGCTGGGGTAATATTTTCGTAAGTAGAATCAAGGCTTGCCTTAAACGAAACTAGCTAACCGGTTATTTGGTAATATTCGCCGGGAAAGGTTAAAATCAAGTATACCTGTATAATCTATTGAATAATAAACGCTATTACTCACGAAAAGCCCCAACCTTTACGCAAGTGTATACCGATACTACAAGGAGGACCTGCCGATGAAAACCGCCTATATCGTTGCTCCCCGGAAGTTCGAGATAAGGGAAATCGACATACCTAAAATCAACGATGATGAGATGTTGATAAAGATAGAAGCCTGCGGGGTGTGCTCCAGCGACATGTCCGGTTACCTGGGTTCGGGCGGCGAGGATGCGCTACGCCGCATGCCCTTCCCGCGCCGGGCCGGACACGAGCCATCGGGAACCGTGGTGGAAACCGGGAAGAACGTCAAGGACTATGAAGTCGGCGACCGCATTACCGGATTCTTTGCCGGAGACTGCTACGCCGAGTACTCCGTGTGCAATCCTTCCGACCGACTGGCTCGTGGACACGGCACGATAATCGAGAAAATCCCCGACGGCATACCTTTTGAGCATGCCCTCGGCGAACCGTTGATGAGTCTGGTTTCCATATCCCGGACAGCCACCCCGGAGATGGGCGACTACGTTTTCCAGGTCGGCTGCGGCTTCATGGGACTGGGTGTTATCGCCGGAGTGGCTCATCCCAAGCTAAGGGAATACATCGTCGCCGACCTCGATGATAACCGGCTGGAACTGGCCAGAGAACTCGGCGCTACGATAACCCTTAACCCCGATAAAGCGGACGTGGTCGCCGAAGTGATGAAGATAACCGGTGGCCACGGCGTCGACGTGGCTATCGAGGTCGTCGGGCATCCGCCGGGCATAAAAATGGTGGGCGATGTCATCAAGAACAACCGGGCGAAGATAATCATGGTCGGCTGGCACCAGGCTCCGGATACCTACGAATTGTTCAGCTGGATAAAATCGCCCGTAATTTTCAGCCCCCAGGGCATCGGCATGTCCACCGACCACCAGAGCGAACTTTCGCGGGCGATGTGGGCCCTGAAAAAGGGAATTTTCCCCATGGACAAACTGGTGACGCACCGCTATAAGCTGGAAGATATCGGG
>JASFHJ010000174.1:0-4131 GCA_050123255.1 Dehalococcoidia bacterium | reverse complement strand
AGCCATATACCAAAGTGCTATATATTCTAACCGTTTTCTAACTTGCTTCTTACACCAATCTAACGCTGTAAAAATATGATGAAGCTGGAGTAGAAAAGGCTTGCGTAATACCTACCAACATATACCGATTGATTGATTATTGACCTGGTACGACGAAAATATAGCCCTGGAAATCCGGATAAGGCAGTTAATTTGACAGAAGGCTTAACTATATTATTATGATGATAATTCGGCCGGATTCTTTATCAGTGAAAAGAGGCTATCTACACCATGCAGAATCAGCAACGGGTTATGATTTTGTTCCACCGGACATGGTTTCTAACCTGTTCCTAACGTTATCATACTGATAATTTAACTTGCTCCAGACAAAATATAGGTAATTACATCAGGAGGTCTTTCTCCCATGAGTAATATTAGTGTTATCGGAACCGGATATGTCGGTTTGGTGACAGCTGCCTGTTTTGCCGAGTTGGGGAACAGGGTATCTCTTTTGGCAGCTGATAATAATAAACCGGCTGCTTTGGTAAACGGGACTATTCCCGTCAACGAGCCGGATTTGGGAGAAATCTGGGAGCGTAACCGGGAACGGGGACGAATTATAGTTACCGACGACTACCATGAAGGGCTGCTGGGTGCTGAATTTGCGTTTATTACTGTCGATGCACCGTCGGGTAATAATGGGAAATGCGATCTTAAACTGGTCCGCCTGGCAGCTAAAAATATCGCGGAATCAGCCAGTGGTCCCCTCATTGTTCTTATCAAGAGTACCGTGCCGGTCGGTACTGCCGAAATCGTGAACCGGATCATCGCATATAACGGACGGAACGGTCATAGCCTTCCGGTTGTTTCCAGCCCGGAATTCCTCCGGGAGGGTAGTGCCGTGAACGATTTCATGCACCCCGACCGTATCGTTATCGGCACGCCGGATGCGGAAGTTGCGAAAAAAGTCAGCAAAATTTACGAGTTGCTTAGTGCCCCGATTGTCACCTGCGACAACCGTACTGCCGAGATGTCAAAATACGCCTGTAATACTTTTCTGGCTACCAGGATCAGCTTCATGAACGAAATTGCGCTCCTTTGCGACGAATACGGCGTTGATGTCGTTAAGCTAGCTGACATCATGTGTCTCGACCACCGCTTCGGCGAAGGTTACCTTAATGCCGGACTGGGTTGGGGCGGTAATTGCCTGCCTAGAGACCTCAGGAGTCTGATTCACATGGCCAAGATGAAGAACATCCCCGCCAGGCTCCTGCGCGCCGTTCAGCAGATTAACCAGCAACAGGTATATATAATAATTAGGAAGCTTTACTCGCTTCTCGACTCGCTTGAAGGAAAAACCGTCGGTATCTTGGGCCTCTCTTTCAAACCCGATTCCGAAGATATCCGGGAAGCCCGTTCGCTGCTGATTATATCTCTTCTGGAAGACCAGGGATGCCGTGTAAAAGCCTACGACCCGGACCCGATAACGATGCAAAATGCCGCCAGACATAATTTTACGGTAACGTATTGCGCTGACGCTTATGAAGTTGCCCGGAGCAGCGACGCACTGATACTGGTAACCGAATGGGAGGAATTTATGAACCTGGACATGGCGGCTATGGCTGCTTCCATGACCCATCCCATTCTAATCGATGGCCGCAATCTCTATGATCCCGATGAAATGATGCAGGCAGGTTTCCTTTACGAAGGGATCGGCCGCTGCAGCCAGCGTACCCAGGAAGCCAGGTTCAGTGTGATTCTGTAACCACCAGGTATCTAAAGAGGAGACAAATAAATTTAGGTGATACAAAAAACCAATGAGTGCCGGGTTCTAACCTTTTCCTAACTAATGTCTCCCCCGTTCCTAACTCAGAAAACATATGATAAGAATATAAAATCAAAACCAGCCTTTAGATTTGAGGTCTAAATCATGAAGTTTAAAGACAAGAAAATGTTGGTCGTTGGAGGGGCTGGGTTCATCGGAAGTCACGTGGTAGACGCACTGGTTAGAGACAACCGGGTTACCGTTCTCGATAATCTATCCAGCGGTAAGCGGGAAAATATCCGACATCATCTGGATAAAGGTACTATCGAATTTGTAGAAGCCGATATTACCGACCTACCTCTGATGAGAAAACTCACCAAAGAAAAGGATGTTATCTTTAACCTGGCGGTACAGTGCCTGCGTCTTTCTTTCTCCGATCCTTACCTGGTGCATGATGTCAATGCCACCGGTAGTCTCAACCTCTGCCAGGCGGCCTATGAAAATGGAACGGAAAGATTTGTTTACATATCATCCTCGGAAGTTTACGGGACGGCCAAGACAGCCCCGATGAATGAGGACCATCCCATGGCACCCACCACTCCTTACGGGGCCAGCAAGCTGGCCGGTGAAGCTTATGCCAGATCGTATTACCTTTCTTTCGGATTGCCGGTGACGGTCGTGCGTCCCTTTAATACCTATGGTCCCCGGGAACACCTGGAAGGAGCCTACGGTGAAGTAATTCCCCGGTTCATGCTCAGGGCTATGAATAATCTGCCGCCCATTATCTTCGGCGACGGCGAACAGACCCGTGATTTCACCGAAGTACGCGATATCGCCAGGGGTATCGTTCTGGCCGGAGAATGCGACGATTTGGTCGGTCAGAACATCAACATCGCCGCCGGTCGCGAGGTAACGATTAACGAGATAGCCAGGATAGTCATTGATGTTGCCGGACAGAGCGGGGAACTCGCCCCGATATATATGGAAGAAAGGCCCGGCGATGTCCGCCGCCACTTTGCCGATATTTCTAAAGCTAGAGATATCCTGGATTTTGAAGCTCGGACCGGCATCGAAGAAGGTATTAAGAAATACTATGACTGGGTAAGTAAACAGAACTGGGATTTAAAGAATCTTCAGGAAGATGAAGTGATAATTAACTGGAGATAACCGATAGACACATGACATCAATACGTGAAGAACTAACAGGAAAACGAATACTGGTTACCGGTGCCGCCGGATTCATCGGTTCGCGACTGGTCAAAGAACTGCTGAAAAACGAAGCCGTGGTGGTTGGCGTTGTTGATGTTAAGGCTAACCTGTCCCGTCTTTCAGCCGTTTTGAATGATCCCCGGTTACACCTGGTACACAGCTCGTTAACCCATGTTGATTATCTTGCAGACCACGTCCTAAGGTGGGGAAACATAGATCTCCTGGCTCATCTCGGTCTTTTCGTTCCCCGGAACCAAAGCTATCCCGAACAGGCTATCAACGAGATAAGAATGAACCTGGCGCCGACCCTTTACCTGACCAGGATACTAGGCGACTCTCCGAAGGGTATTTGCTTCGCCAGCAGTCTCAGCGTATATGGCCGCCAAACGGAGTTGCCCGTCAGGGAAACCACCCAACCGCTACCGGTATCGGCTTATGGGGTAACCAAACTGGCCATTGAAAGCTACCTGAGAGCCTATGGTGAAGCCAATCAGATACCGGTAACCATATTGAGGTACGCCACTGTCTACGGACCCGGGGAGTTCGGTTACCGGGCTATACCCAACTTCCTGAATTCTATTGCCGAGGGGAACCAGCCTCGCGTGTATGGCGACGGTATGGAAAAAAGGGACTACGTGTATATCGACGACGTGGTGGACGCTACTGTCAGAGCATTAGCTACAAGGCCTTCAGGGGTTTTCAACATCGGTTCGGGGCAAAGCTACACCAGCATGGAAATTGCCCGTGAAGTTCTCCGGCTTTATCCCTCGGATATTGAACCCGTAATGGTAGCCAAGGACCAGCCGAACATGGATCTTATCGGTGATATTTCCGCCGCCAAAGAAATTTTAGACTACGCTCCTCAAACCAACCTGGAAGACGGACTTAAGCAGGAGATTGAATGGTTTAAACAGCAGGATATTCCTCTGGCACATGAAGCAGGAAAAAAGGAACCTGAAATATCTGAAAAGCAGGGTGTTTTTCGGAGTATATTCTCGTATCGTTTCTGGAGTGGTATCTGCAACAGAATACTATCTTTCCTGGCATTGGCCGTTTTATCGCCGTTGCTGCTATTAATCGCCATCGGTATAAAACTGGATTCCCGTGAGAGTCCGATATTCGCGCAGGAAAGAGTGGGCAAGGACGGCACTAAATTCACGGCCTACAAATTTAGAAGT
>JASFHJ010000173.1:0-4138 GCA_050123255.1 Dehalococcoidia bacterium | reverse complement strand
GACCCGGAAAAGGAAGAGGAGTATAACAGATGGTACGACCAGCATGTTGAAACGTTCTTCAATTTTCCGGGTGTTAAGAGAATAGTCAGAAACAAATGCTACCAACCAATGCAAAATCCTGATTCTTGTCCTCAATACGTGGTTATTTACGAGTTCGATACAAAGGAAGACCTTGAAAATTTCATTAAGAGCGATGCGGCAGAGGCTGCCAAGAAGGAATTTGAAGAAGAATGGAAAGATCAGGGAGAGTTTCTATGGTCGGGCTGGTATGAGCCAGTGAAGATACTTGAAAGGTAAATTGGACAAGGTGTGTTGGAAAAGGAGGATAAAATGAGAATCAATAAATACATGGAAGTCGTGGGGTCGGGCCCGAAGCCGGGCAAAGAAAAGGAATACAATGAATGGTACCACAAACATATTTCAGACCTTTTCGCCTTCGGGGGTCTCAAGAGAGTAAGCCGGAGCAAGATATATAAACCGTTAGGCACACCCGGGCCGATGTACCTGACAATTTACGAATTTGATGCCCCGGAGGACCTGGTCGCTTTTTACGATCATCCGTTGATGGCAGATGCGAAAACACATTTCGAACAGGAAGCTCCGAAGTGTTTGGATCTCTACTGGGCAGGTTTTTACGAACCGGTAGAAACCCTGGAAAAATAGATTAGGGTGAAGCTAAAGGCGGGCCGGGTGTAAACATTATTGTACTCCTACTCACGTATCTGATATACCAAGAGCAAATGGAACAATTATATGTGAATGTGTAAGACATTCACAAAAAAGAAAAGAGGTACCGGAAATGAAAGCAGTAATAGTTGAAGAATATGGACATGCCGTACTTAAAGATACACCTCTCCGGGAGGTAGGTTATGAAGAGGTCAAGGTCAGGATTGCTTACTGCGGGATAGGTGGACTAGACCCATATATTATCACCGGAGAAGTGCCCCTGGAATTACCGTGGCATCTGGGTTACCAGGCATCGGGTATCATCGAAGAACTTGACGAGAATGCGGTTGCTCGAGGGTTGAAGGTCGGTGACCGGGTTGCCCTGGACCAGCACACATTCTGCGGTTCGTGCTACAACTGCATGCACGACCGCCAGAATTTCTGTGAAAATCTCAACAACTCGTTCATGGATGCCATGATGGCGGAATACAATGTCATCCACCAGCAGCAGGTCTGGAAAATACCGGACTCAATGTCACTCGAAGAAGCCACGCTCGTTGAGAACATCGGCGCGGCAATGCCTGCCATCACGCTGGCTCCTTTCAAGTTAGGAGATACGTTTATGCTGCTGGGCGCCGGTACCTGCGGGCTACTCATTTTACAAATGGCCAGGTTACAGGGTGCTACGAAGATAACCGTTGTCGAACCCGTTGAGGCTAAAAGGAACCTGGCACTGAAATTCGGTGCCGATTACGTGATCGACCCGAAGAACCAGGACGTCGTTAAAGAAGCCATGAAAATTAGCGAGAATCGTGGCTTCGACCGGATAGTGGAGGGTTCGGGCGATTCTTCCATGTTCCCCCCGTGTGTTGAAATGGTGGCGCAATGCGGTAAAATAGTCATTTTTTCAATATATGTCGAGCATCCCGTGCTTAAGTTCGATTTCGATAAACTATGGTTTAGAGAAGCAGCGATACAGGGAGTATTCGGACAGCCGAACCTGTTCCCCAGGGCTGTCGATATAGCACCCAAGCTGGACCTCAAGTCAATGTTAGGCCCGGTTTATCCACTGGAAAAATGGCAGGAGGCGATAGACGCTCACATGACGATGCAGCACGCCCGTGTACTGGTAAAATGCACGTAATCTTTTACTATTTCAGCTATTTGATATACCCGGCAGACAATATTTCAGTCTAGCTGGATGAAGCCGGGGTATATGCTTCAGGCCCACAGGACTTCATATTGAGATTGAGGATTAATCTCAATGAAAAGGAGCCAGACACGGGAGAAGAAAGTAGGCACTTTTTCCGTTATTCTCCCCGATGGCCGGTATCCGGTAATATCATCGATATGCTTAGGCTATTCCGGTACGTCGCAGAAATCAGTAAGTTCGATGATCAGGTTTGCAATTTTCAAGTCCACGTAGGCCGCCCCTATTTTACCGTTTGTTTTCCCGTAGAACGGCACATCCGCGCCCAGGGTGGTCAGCCGGTTTACTTCCTTTTCCACATCTTCTACCTGGAACCCTATGTGATGAATCCCCTCGCCTTTGGCTTTCAGGAATTCCGACCAGGGATTAGGCCCGTCGTCCGGCTGGATAAATTCAAGGTTCATATTTCCAATCCGCAAGATGCATACCTTGAGGTCGGATTCGAAAGGTTTGCCCTGGTAAAACAGCCCTTCAGCGCCTTCCGGAGGTCCGGACTGGATGAATTCCCCAATGCCCAGTTCTTGTATCCGTTTTTTTACCTTATCCAGGTCTTTCACCAGTACCGCCACATCCCAGAGTCTGGGCAGAGTTGACTTTGCAGATACCTTCCTTTCCATATTATTCTCCTAACATATATTATGAAATCGTGAATCCCGCTGACTGAATTATGAGTAAGCTTTAAACTTTATTTTATTACGTCGTTTTCACGAATCTTAGAGAAAGTGCCGATAGATGTCAATTTTGCCTGATAATTCATTAACCCTTTTGTATTATAATATTGAACTATCTGGTTAAAAGACTTATCCGCATCGGGGAAATTTTCTTATGCGTATTGTACACATGCCAAGCTAAAAAACCAATGTGATTCTTCTGAGATGAGTATATCCCCTGCTCCGGAGCATTATTAAAACAAAGAATGTTTGTCATATTGGTAATTTCTCTTTTGATGCATTAGGATAGTAAAAACCATAATCGGTACGCAACTAAGGAGGTTAATATGGTAGGCCTGGATAAACTGGCAAACTTGCGGCATGAATCAAACATCGTGGAACTTAAGCCGTGGAAATCAATGCATGAAAGTATCACCATGCCGATGATTACGGCCCTGGGAGAGAAAGACATTCCCGGGTCCCAACTGGTGATAGGCTTTGCGTACATCGATAAACCGGAAGATAAGTTAGGTATACAGACGCATATACACCGCAACCGCGACCAGTGGATTTTCCTCTTCGGCGCCAGGAACTTCGTGGAATTCGACGCCGACGCTGAAATTTTCCTGGATGATAAATACTATAAAATCAACTATCCTTTTTACGCGTATATACCGGCGGGAATGGCCCACTTACCGCTACGCGTAACACGTGTGGGCAAGCCGCTAATCTTCATCGACGCCAGAGTTGCTCCCGATGACGAGCCCCCGATATGGGTGGGGGAAAAACCCAAAAACCTGTAATATACAGGATAATGCCAGGAAAAGGACTCAGCCGGAAACGAATTAACCGTTAATGAGATTTTGTGATGTCTGGACAGTTTCAGAATAAGGTTGCTCTGGTAACGGGTGGCAGTTCGGGTATTGGATGGGCGGCTTCTCTCATTTTTGCCAGAGAAGGTGCCAAAGTGGTTATCGCGGATATTGCAGTTCGAGGAGGACATGAAGTCGTAAAAAAAATAAAAGAATCCGGAGGGGAAGCAACCTTTATTAAGGCCGATATCAGGATTGCTGCTGATGTTGATGCGATGGTATTACAAATAATCAAAATATATGGCCGCCTGGACTGCGCCTTTAATAACGCAGCTATAGCTGGAAGTAGTGAACACGTTGATATCGACAAAATCGAAGAGGATTTGTGGGATGACATTGTCAATACTAACATGAAGGGTGTCTGGCTTTGTATGAAATACGAAATTCCCCAAATGCTCAAGCAGGGTAAAGGGGCCATAGTAAACACCGCCTCCGCTATGGCATTTATGGGTGATACGATTGGGGATATTCATTATACTGCGGCAAAACACGGTGTGGTACCACTAACCAGAATTGCTGCACTGAAATATGTAAACTCCGGCATTCGTGTTAATGGAATATGCCCGGGTCCGACAGCTTCACCATTGGGCCTAGCTTGCTCGAAAATAGTATTGCAGAAGATGGAAGAGCTGAAGAAAAATAAAATACAACTCGGCCCGAGTAATCCTATCGGAAGGTCGGCACAATGTGAAGAAATTGCAGAGGCTGCGGTCTGGCTATGTTCTGATGCTGCCTCATAT
>JASFHJ010000172.1:0-4160 GCA_050123255.1 Dehalococcoidia bacterium | reverse complement strand
ACGGGAAGACACCGCGGATAGCCGATAGCGCCTTTGTCAGCGAGGCCGCCTATATCGTGGGCGACGTGGAAATAGGCGAGAACTCGAGCATATGGCCCGGTGCGGTTATCCGGGCGGACGGCGGCCATATCATCATCGGGGAGAACACCGCCGTCGAGGACAACTGCGTGATTCACTCCGGGGAGCCGTCCAATCCCGACGTCTTTATCGGCGATAACGTAAATTTCGGTCACGGCGCGGTGATTCACGGGCATAAAATCGGCAATAACGTCCTGGTGGGAATAAACGCCGTTATCCTGCAGAATGCGGAAATAGGGGACTTCTGTCTTATCGGCGCGGGTTGCCTGGTCAGCGAGGGAATGGTTATCCCCGACAATTCCTTTGTGTTGGGCGTACCCGCCAGGGTAAAAGGTAAAGTACCGGAAAAACTGATGCACTGGCTGCGGGAAGTGCCGGGGGAGTACGTTAAGATGGGGAGGCGGTTCAAAGAAGAGGGGCTTTGAGCGGACTACATCTTGTCGGGGGCGTCCATGCCCATCAGGTTCAGAGTCCTGCCCAGTATCGTTTTGGCGGCTTTCACCAGTTTCAGCCGGGCGCTGGTAAGTTCTTCATTATCTGAAACAACCCGGCACTGCATATAAAAACTGTGGAAAACGGTAGCCAGGTCCTGGGCGTAATAGGTGAGGTGATGCGGTTCCAGAGAACTGCAGATCAGCTCCACCATCTCCGGCAGGAGCAGCATCTTGCGGATAAGGACAAGCTCCGGTTCGGAGGTAAGCAGGGACACGTCGCCGCCGTCGCTGGAAGCGCCTTTTTCGCCGGCGACCCTCAGGATACTGGCGATACGGGCATGGGCATACTGCACGTAATAAACCGGGTTGTCCGCCGAATGCTTTTTCGCCAGTTCCATGTCGAAGTCCATCTGGCTGTCCGAGGTACGGCAGAGGAAGAAAAAGCGGCAGGCGTCTGTGCCCACTTCATCGACGAGTTCACGTAAAGTAATTATATCGCCGCTGCGCTTGGATATCTTGACGATTTCACCGCCGCGCCGCAGCGTTACCATCTGGTGAACGATTATCTGGAGTCGGTCGGGGTCTATGCCCAGCGCCCCGACGACCGCTTTCAAACGGGAAACATGCCCCATGTGGTCGGCGCCCCAGATATTGATAACCCTGTCGAATTTCCTCTCGATGAACTTGTTGTAGTGATAGGCGATGTCCGCCGCGAAATAGGTGGGCGAGCCGTTGCCGCGGACCACCACGTTATCCTTGTCTTCGCCGAGGGCGGTGGAAACGAACCAGGTAGCGCCTTCCTTCTCGGCGATATAGCCGTTCTTGCGGAGCAAGTCCATCACCTTATCGAACTGTCCGTTTTCGTAAAGCGTTTTTTCAGAGAACCACTCATCGAATTCAACGCGCAGTATTGCCAGGTCTTCCCTGGTGCCGCTGAGGATTTTCGCCAGTCCCAGCTCGCCCAGTTCCTCGAGACCCTCGGCCTCCGGCATCTCTAAAAAGCGGTCGCCTTCTTCCTCGATTATCTCGGCGGCAAGGTCGATAAGGTAATGTCCCAGGTAGCCTTCGGATGGCATTTCCGCGTCTTTGTCGAGGCCCTGCCGGTAACGGGCGTAAAGGGAGTGACGGAAGGAGTCCATCTGACTGCCGGCGTCGTTGAAGTAATACTCCTTGACCACCTGATAGCCGCCGGCGCTCATGACGTTACAGAGGGTACTGCCGAGGATAGCGCCCCGTCCGTGCCCGACATGCAGGGGCCCGGTGGGATTGATACTGACGAATTCAATCTGTATCCGTTTACCGTCGCCGACGTCGATATCCCCGTATTTATCGCCGCTTTCCAGTATAGCGTCCACCTGGCTGCTCAGCCACTGGCTGCTGAGAGTGAAGTTGATAAATCCGGGTGCCGCCACGGAAACATCGCTGAACTCCGGGATCGGTTTGATAAACGAAGCAATATCACTGGCGATGTTCATGGGACTGGTTCCCACCGCCCTCGCCAGCTTCAGCGATATGCTGGAAGCATAGTCGCCGTGCTCCGGATTCTGGGGTCGTTCGATGACTATTTCCGGCAGCGAGACCGAGGGAAGCTTACCGGCGTTCTGGGCATCCAGGATAGCCGATTTTATGGTATCAGCAATAATGTCTCTCAGCATCGGAATGATTAATCCTGCATTTACTTAACAATTTATGCCAAAATTATAACATAATCATTAATAAAAGGGTAAGTAGCTGGGGTACAGGCATTATTGATATGTTAGAATATCACCGTTGCGGGGACCTCTTTACATCAGGACAGCGGATGGTACAATGTCCACCCCGGAAGAAAAAGGGGTCATGGTCTTGATGCTGCCGAAGAGGCCTGATGTTGATCTCGATATACCTCTCTCCGCCGAATGGCGAAAGGGTGAACTATGGTAGAATGTTATCAGGAGAGGAGGCAAATATTATGAAAAAATGGATAATACCGGGGATTCTCATAACGATTATATTGTTATCGGCTGTGGCGCTGGCCGGCTGCGGCGGGGGTTCGCCGATTGAGGATATCAAATGGATATTGACGTCTTACGGGCCGGAGGGTAACACGAAGAACGTTATGGCAGATACCGAGGTAACCGTTACCTTCGATAGCAAGACCAGAGAGGCCGGCGGTAACGCCGGATGTAACCAATATGGCGGAGGCTATACCATCGATGGTGATGATTTGACCATGGAGGGTCCGTTCGCCGTCACCGAGATGTGGTGCGGTGAGGAAAAAGACGCCCAGGAGAAGGAATACCTGGATATTCTTTTGTCTGCCGAACGCTATGAAGTTGAGAACGGCAAGCTTACCATATACAGCGGGGATAACGTTCTTAATTTCGTCGAGGAGTGAATTTCCTATTGAGATGATTGTTGAAAAAATAATATGATATAAGTTTATACAAACCACGGTCACACCGGGGTAAATTACACGGTTAATCGAAGGAAGACAGGCAGCGGAGTGCACATGGCCAGTATTGTAACCTGCAAGGACGTATTTAAAAGCTTTGGTAACGTCAAAGCGGTAAACGGCATCAGCTTCAGCATAGAAGAAGGCGAAATATTCGGTCTGATCGGTCCTAATGGCGCGGGCAAGACGACCACTATCAGGATGATGATGGATATCATCAAGCCGGATTCGGGCGAGGTGACTATTTTCGGCGGAAAGCTGGGTGGCGATACCAAGAACAAACTCGGTTACCTCCCCGAGGAAAAGGGACTTTATAAAAAGCTGAAAGTACTGGAGTCGATTACCTACCTCGCCTCGCTCAAGGGTATGGACCGGAATTCGGCTACGGAAAAAGCCGATGTGCTGCTCGAACGAGCCGGTATGCTCGAAACTAAAAACCAGAAGATCGAGGAAATGAGCCGGGGCATGGGGCAGATTATCCAGTTTATCTCCACCATTATTCACGACCCGATGCTCGTTGTCATGGACGAACCCTTTTCCGGTCTCGACCCGGTTAATACGGAACTACTGAAAGATATGCTGCATGACCTGAGAAATCAGGGTAAAGCCGTCATCCTCAGCACGCACCAGATGAGCCAGGTCGAGGAGCTCTGCGACCGCATCCTGATGGTTAATAAAGGACGCGCGGTATTATACGGCAATCTACGGGAAATCAAGGCGGGATACCGCAGCAATTCGGTTCTGGTAGAGTACCAGGGGGAAATCGGGGAAATACCGGGCGTTACCGAAAAGCGTGCTCACCGGGGTTACGATGAACTGGTGCTGGACGGTGATACTACGCCTAAAGAAGTGATGACTTACCTGGCCGAGCGCGACATTACCGTCAGCCGGTTTGAGGTGGCTACTCCTTCGCTTCATGAAATATTCCTGAAGGAGGTTGGTAAGTCGGATGAATAAAACACTACTCATATTCCGGCACGAATTCCTCCACACTATCAAACGCGCAGGGTTTATCATCTTGACCCTTGTCGTTCCCATCCTGGGTTTCCTGGGAATCGGAATTTTCCAGCTGGTTTCATCCATCACCGAGCCGTCGCCGGAGGAAATATCCACCATCGGTTACGTTGACGAATTGGGAGGGTTGGATGACTTCACCACCCAGGGCGCCATCGAGCTCGTGCCGTACGATACCCGGAATGACGCTACCGCCGCTCTGA
>JASFHJ010000171.1:0-4168 GCA_050123255.1 Dehalococcoidia bacterium | reverse complement strand
TGCCCGGGCGCTGGCGACCGAGCCCGAAGTACTGCTCCTGGACGAGTTGATGGCGGGACTTAATCAAACCGAAGTTGACCAGGCAATGCAGTTGATATCCAGTATCAGGGATAGAGGAATAACCGTCATCATGATCGAGCATGTAATGAAAGCCATCATGAACGTGTGCCACCGGATTATCGTGCTGCATCACGGCGAAAAAATAGCCGAAGGAACACCCCGGGAAATCGCCGGCAGCAAAAGAGTAATCGAAGTCTACTTGGGAGAACAGGAAGATGCTGGAAGTCAGTAATCTCAGCGCCAGCTATGGCAATATCCAGGTTCTATGGGATATTTCGTTTACGGTGAACGAAGCCGAAATCATGGCCCTGATAGGCACCAACGGCGCCGGTAAATCTACCCTGTTAAAAGTAATTTCCGGATTGTTGAATCCCACCTCCGGCACGGTAACCTTTCTGGGACAGCGTATCGATAACCTTCCACCGAATCAAATCGTTGAGCTGGGACTTTCCCACATACCGGAAGGCAGGAGATTGTTTACCGATATGTCCGTAAAGGAAAATCTGGAGATGGGCGCCTACTTATCACAGGCCTGGGGACAGCGCGAGGAAACCCTGAAACACGTCTACGAGATTTTCCCGATTTTGAAAGAAAGAGCCAAACAGCAGGCGAATACGCTGAGCGGTGGAGAACAGCAAATGCTGGCTATGGGACGCGGCTTGATGTCACGGCCCAGGATGTGCATCATCGACGAGCCTTCCAACGGCCTGGCGCCGAAACTGGTACTGGAAGTGTTTCAGATTGTCAAGTCCCTGCGCGATCAGGGAATCACGATCCTGCTGGTGGAACAGAACGTCAAGCAGACCCTGGAAACAGCAGATTGCGCCTGCGTGCTGGAGAACGGCCGCATTGTCCTCGAGGGGACCTGCCAGACACTGCTGGACACGGACCACATCAAGAAATCTTACCTCGGTCTCTGAATTAGTCCTTTTTACTATCGTCGTCCAGGTGTTTCACGTGGTACCCGCGTGTCAGCATCACTTCCAGGAAGATAACCGGCTTGGTGATATTCTTGAATTCCAGCGGCCCGTGGGGAAGTCCTTTAGCTAACGAGACAATGGTGGGAGAATTGATAAAGTGTTTCTCGCCTTCCTCCCCCAGACATATTTCTATCTCCGCCCCGCCGAAATCACGGCAGTCCATGGGGTTGGTCCCGAGAAAGCAGAGTATCTGCTGAAAATCATCATGAAAATGGGGCTTTTCCAGCATGAGCTCCGGTTTATAAATAACCTGGTGAGTGATAATGCAATCGGCATCGAGTTCATCACCGTTGGCCGATACGCACTCCAGCTGGTGATGGGTTTTAAAGGCATCTCTAATCACGTGCTTCCCGTATTTTGTTTCCGCCATCGTTTAAATACCTCCTGTTTTTATATCGCGTTTCCGGAAGTCCGGGTGTAGGCCGTCCCGTTCCCCGCCGTCCAGAAGAAAATAGGGCTATCCAATCTGCGAAGATAAAGCGGCAGGTGCTTCATACCCCGCGGCACGAATATCAGGCAGCTTTTATCGAATATATACTGCTCATCCTCGAGCCAGAATTCGATTTCGCCGCCGAGTTCCCGCGGGTTGTCCCTTACCGTCCCTATGAATCCCAGCGTCTCATCAAAATCATGGGTATGGGCAATCTCCAGTTCCAGGTCATCGTTGCCCACTTTCTCCGATATCCATACGCAATTAGTATAAAAAGCCCCTTTAGCAACAGAATCGTCAAGGGCGAACATCCAGGTGGCCTCTATATAGTTACCCGACTCTCTCTGTTCCTGGATTCTTTTGGGTGTCGGTAAAGGCGTTTCCATCGGTTTAACGTCGGTGAAAATATATTCGGCGTATTTCTTTTCAGCCAAGCCTTACCTCCTCATTCATATTTATCAGTCTTTATCACTGGTTCTCTTCCGTCTTTTCCGCCAGCGCAATAGCCCCCAGGACGCCCGAACGCTCCCCTAACCCCGGAGGGACGACATATGAAGCGATATCCTCCGCCGATTCCGGAAAGGAGCCGTAGCCGGCGAGAAGTTCGGCCGCTTTTTCGCGAACCAGCGGTAATAACCCGTCTTTTTTCATAATCCCGCCGCCCATGATAATTCTCCGGGGCGCCAGTGTGTAAGTATAATTCACTATCGCCAGTGCCAGGTACCCGGCTTCCAGTTCCCAGGCAGGGTGTCCACCGGGGATGTCTTCGGGGGATTTACCCCATCGTTTCCGGATGGCGGTGCCGGATGCCAGCCCTTCCAGGCAGTCGCCGTGATAAGGACAGGAGCCGGGGAACAGGTCTTCATTCATATCATGCGGGATCCGGATATGACCCATCTCCGGATGAGATATACTCCGCATCGGCTGACCATTGATAATGCCTCCGCCACCGATTCCCGTGCCAACGGTCAGGTAAACGACCGGGTCCAGCCCCCGGGCGGCACCCCAGGTATTTTCGGCTAATGCCGCACCGTTAACGTCCGTATCCAGAATTACCGGGACAGCCAGTTCCTGACGGAAATAACCAACCAGGTTGGTATCCGACCAACCCTCTTTGGGGGTGTTGACAATCCTGCCGAATTTTATCGATTCAGGATTCAAATCCAGAGGACCGAAAGAAGCTATTCCCAGCGCCGCCAGGGGATAGATTTCCCTGTTTTTCAGGAAGAAACCGGCGGCTTTCCGGAGAGTGTCCCCGGGGGTGGTCGTGGAAAATATTTCGATCGCCTTGATGTTATCCGGATCGGTACCAACCGCACAGGCAAACTTGGTGCCCCCGGCTTCGATGCCGCCGTAAAGTATCTCGCGAGATGATTCCATGTTTATACCTGGGGTTTAAGGAACCTGGTGGGGAAGGGGGGACTCGAACCCCCACGCATTGCTGCACTAGATCCTAAGTCTAGCCCGTCTGCCAATTCCGGCACTCCCCCTCATTTACTCTCCTGTAATATATCACTTTGCCTGTACAGGCTCAAGTCTTTCGCCGATATGCACAAATATTTATTTGTATAATATTGCAAACAAAATAAAACTTTGTTAGTATTTACTTACATAGAATATCTAAGTAAAAATCAAAGGCGGGGTGGATTTATGACAACGCGACGCGAATTAATAACCGGTAGTTCTTACTCTTTATTGCTGTGCCTGCTGGAAAACCAGCCGATGTACGGTTACCAGATAATCAAGGAACTGGAAGCCAGAAGCGAAGGATATTTTAAGTTTAAAGAGGGTACGCTGTATCCGGCACTTCACAGATTGGAAAAATCAGGTCTGGTATCCGGAAATTGGCAAAAACTCCCCAACGGACGGCAGCGCCGGTACTACCACATTACGGCCAAAGGGCTTAATAAGCTGGCTGAGGATAGAACCCAGTGGCAGGACTATCTGAACGCCGTGAAACTAATATTGGAACCCGGACGTTCACACGCCTGAAAGGTGCATGATGACACGGGAATTAGCCGAATATATTGAAAATATCAGGTTCACCTCAAAAATCGGCAGCGCAGAAGACACCGAGATTATCGGTGAACTGGAAAGTCATATAGAGGATAGAATCCAGGAACTGACCGACGCCGGGCTCTCCGAGGAAGAAGCCACCAGGGCCTGTCTGGGGCAGATGGGCTCGCCTTCACTGGTAGCCCGCCAGATATACGAAGCCTACAGCCAGGGAACCTGGAAGCAGGTACTCATGGCTTCACTGCCCCACGTGCTCTTCGGGGGAATCTTTGTTTTAAACTGGTGGCATCACATCGGCTGGCTGATTGTCCTTTTGAGTTTAACCCTGGGAATAACCATCTACGGCTGGTGCCACGGCAAGCCGAACTGGGTCTTCTCCTGGTTGAGCTATTCGTTGATACCGGTGCTGTCAACCAGTCTGCTCTTAGTGTATCTGCCCAAGGGATGGTCGCTGATTGTTATCCCGCTTTATCTGTCTCTGGCAGGCTGGTGGCTGATACATATCGTCAACCAGATAATTAAAAAGGACTGGCTTTTCAGTTCGGTAATGCTGCTACCTATCCCGATAATCGTCGGGTGGTTCCTCACCATCTGCCCCACCGGTAAACCCACCGAGATGAGTCTGGAATTAGCTAAAACGATGGCCCCCTGGATAGCTTTGAGTTTTTTCGGCCTGGCACTG
>JASFHJ010000170.1:0-4170 GCA_050123255.1 Dehalococcoidia bacterium | reverse complement strand
CGGAAATAGATGCCCTTAATGTTTTTCCCGTACCGGATGGTGATACCGGCACCAACATGATGCTTACCATGCGCTCGACCATGGACGAGGCTTTCCGGGCGCCGGACCACAGTGCCGCCGGCGTTGCCGGAGCCATGGCGAAAGGTGCCCTCATGGGAGCCCGTGGCAACAGCGGTGTTATCCTTTCCCAGGTATGGCGGGGATTAGCCCAGGGGCTCGAAGGCAAGGAATCTTTCACCAGTGCGGATCTGGCTCAGGCGCTGGAGAAGGCGGCAACTACGGCCTATAAAGGTGTCAGTAACCCGGTAGAGGGTACCATGCTTACGGTAATGAACGATGCTGCGGAAGCTGCCAGGACCGAGGTAGAAAAGGGCGAAGACGACATCATAGCCGTTATGGAAGCCGCCGTCGAAGCTGCCCGAAACTCCGTTGCCAATACCCCGACTCTTCTCAAGGTGTTGAGAGAAGCCGGGGTTGTTGATGCCGGGGGGCAGGGCGTTTATACCATTCTGGAAGGCGCGCTGCGTTATCTCCGCGGTGAGGTGGAGTTGATGCGCCTGCGTAAACCTCAAATCATCGTCAGCGAGCTGCCCCACATGACCCCGGCAACAACCGTGGCCACGGTCGACGAGGTTCCCTATGGCTACTGTACCGAGTTCATGGTGAAAGGGGAGAAACTCGATACTGACATCATGAAGAAGAGGCTGATGCGCAAAGGCGAATCCCTGATCGTTGTCGGCGATGAAACAGCGGTAAGAATCCATATCCATACCCTCGATCCGGGGAACATCATTCACTGGGCGACCAAGCTGGGTACGGTGCACCAGGTTAGCGTCAGGAACATGGACGAACAGCACCAGGATTTCCTGGAGATGCAGAAAGACCGGGTCCCCACCGCTGATACGGCGGTTATAACCGTTGCCGCCGGGGACGGACTAAAGGATGTCTTCGCCAGCCTGGGCGCTTCGGCGGTAATTGCCGGCGGACAGACGATGAATCCCAGCACCAAGGACATTCTTCAGGCGGTTGAAGCCGCTCCTTCCGAGAAAATCATCATATTGCCGAATAATAAAAACATAATCACAACGGCCGAACAGGTACAGTCGTTGACGCAGAAACAGGTACAGGTTGTGCCCACCAGGACCATACCGCAGGGAGTAGTCGCCCTGCTGGCTTTCGACTACGAAGCTGATTTCAAGACGAACGCCCGTATCATGGAGAGCGCCATTCCCACGGTGAAATCGATCGAAATCACCCGCTCCGTTCGTTCCACCAAGGTGAACGGACTTAAAATAAAGCGGAAACAGCCCATCGGTATCCTGGACGGCGACCTCGTGGCTGCCGGTATCAGTGACGCCGATGTTCTTCACAAGATCATCTCCGAGCTTGGAATGGAGAAAGCCGAGGTTGTTACCATCTATCACGGCGAGAGTGTTGAAACGGCTGAAGCCGAAGAAATCAGCGCCGGTATTGCTGAGAAATATCCCCATTTGCAGGTGGAAGTAGTCCGCGGCGGACAGCCGCATTATAGTTATATTGTATCCGTTGAATAGAAAGGCGGTATATGGCGATGACCGTTAAAATAGTAACCGATACCCTATCTGATATTACCAGCGACGTTGCCGCTGAACTGGGATTAACCGTGGTGCCCCTTTACGTACGTTTTGGCGACGAGATATTCAAGGATAGAGTTGAAATATCCAGCGAGGATTTTTACCGCCGGCTGGTATATGAAGACATCCTGCCCTCCACCACCCAGCCGACTCCCAACGATTTTATCGCCGTATACGAAGAACTCGCCAAGGAGACCGATGAAATCCTGGTTATCGTGGTTTCCAGCAAACTCAGCGGTACTTATCAATCGGCAACTCAGGCGAAAGAGATATTCAAGTCAGCCTGTAAAATCAACGTTGTCGATTCCTTAAGGGTGGCTATGTCGCAGGGCTTGATTGTACTTTCTACGGTGAATGCCGTGAAAAACGGCGCCAACCTGGATGAAGCCACCGAACATGCCATAAAGGCGGTCGACCGTTCGCACCTGGTCGCGTATTTCGACACGCTGAAATACCTGGCTAAAGGCGGGCGTATCGGCAAAGCTCAGGGTTTACTCGGTTCCATGCTTTCGGTAAAACCCATCCTGACGATGAAAGACGGCGAAATGGCCCCGCTGACCCGGGTACGCTCTCTCACTGCCGGCTTCGATTACCTGTATAGCGCGGTGGAAAATGCCGGGAAACTGGAGTCGCTGGCGGTGGAACACGCCACCACGCCAGATGATGCCGATAAACTGGTGGAAAGCTTCAGTCCTATTTATTCGAAAGATGAGATTCACCGGTCGATAATAAGCCCGGTTATCGGTACCTATGCCGGCCCCAACGCCCTGGCAGTGTCGTACTTAACCGCGGAGTAAGAAAATGACGGTAAAAATCGTCACCGATAGCGTTTCCGATATCTCACCTCTGCTGGCGGAAGAGCTGGGGATTACGGTTGTTCCGTTGAACGTAGTATTTGGTAACGAGATATACCGCGACGGTATTGACCTGACCACCGAGGATTTTTACCGGAAGCTGGAAGATTGTAAGACTCTTCCCACAACGTCAACCCCGCCGCTTCAAGCGTTTATCGAACTGTACGAAAAGCTGGCGGAGGAAACCGATGAAATACTGGTAATCACCATATCCCGTAAGCTCAGCGCCACCGGCGAATCCGCGCTCAAAGCCGTGGAGTCGGTGCAAAAGCCGTGCCGGATTCACATACTTCCCTCGGAATGGGCGATGATGGGGGAGGGGCTGCTGGTAATCGCCGCCGCCAGGGCCGCCAATGAAGGAGCTGATATTGATGAACTGATCCGGCATACCGAACGAAATATCAACCGCATCGGTATGCGTATGGCCTTCGACACCCTGGAATACCTGAAGAGGGGCGGACGCATCGGTAAAGCCAAGGCGCTGCTGGGTTCCATGCTGAAGATAAATCCTATCCTCGGCATTAAGGACGGCGAAGTATTTCCTTTCGGACAGGAACGCTCCCGCAATAAAGCCATTCAGAACCTGTATAATTTCGTATGCGGTTATTCCCACATCGAAGGATTGGCGGTAGAAGATGCCACCACCCCCGATGAAGCCGATGCCCTGGTGGAGAGAATCAGGGCCATGTTCCCCGATATTCCCATCTACCGTTCCAAGGTTAGTCCGGTTATCGGTACGAACGTAGGTCCCCGGATTATCGGCGTGGCGGTGCTGGGGGATAAAAAACTCTCTTAACCATCCCAACCGGAATTTTCATTGTTCGCCTCGGATATTTTATAATGTTGCCGGGACTTTGTAACGATGAATGCCGAGCCGCTGCGCAAGATTTTCGAACTGGAACGGAAAAAGGGCTACGATGATACCGCCGTTTTCGGCGGACTCAATAAATTTCTCAGCAACTGGTCGGGACAGGCTGTGGAGTCGATAACCGACCCCAAATTGCTGCGAAAGTTCCGTCAATTAGTTGAAAAAGACTACGGTGATATGACCGTCGAGCAGCGCCGCGAATGGATGGAATCTGTCGACGGACTGCTCGACGAAATAGAGCACCCGAAGCAGTCGGCACCGACCCCAAAACCGAAAGCTAAACCCGGGAAACCGGTCAGGCGTACCCCGAAAGCGAAGAAATCCATTTCTGAAGAAAGCCCAAAAGGTCTTGATTTGCCGGTGACGGCGGTGAAGGGCATCAGCACCGCCCTGGCGGGGAAATTCGGGAAGATGGGGGTGAATACTGTACGGGACCTGCTCTACTTCTTTCCCCACCGCCACCTGGACTACAGCCGGCTCAAGTCCATTTCCGAGCTTGTCGAAGGTGAAGAGCAGACCATCATCGCCAATGTCTGGCAGGCGCAGGTAACCAGGCCGGGCGGCAGGCGCAGCACCGAGGCGATTGTCGGGGACGAGACGGGTAATATACGGGTAATCTGGTTCAACCAGCCTTACCTGGCGCCGAAGTTAACCACCAATACCCGGATAATCCTCAGCGGCAAGGTCAGTCTTTTTAAAGGCCGGCATGTCTTTCAGTCCCCGGAATGGGAGCTGGTGGAAGGTACCGACTATACCCATACGGCCAGGCTGGTGCCGGTATATCCGCTGACCCAGGGTTTGCGCCCCCGTCAGGTACGTAAAATCATGAAGGAAT
>JASFHJ010000169.1:0-4183 GCA_050123255.1 Dehalococcoidia bacterium | reverse complement strand
GGCGGCATCCCCGGTAACGGTCCCTATTACCTTGAGGGATTTTTAAAAGCGGTTACCGGCCGGGACCGCTCGCTGGATGAAATCGCGAAATGCGGCGAGAGGATAGCCAATATGCGGCATTGCTTCACCATTCGTGAAGGAGACGTGCCGATAGAGCGTTTCGTGCATCCCCGGATAATCGGCAGACCTCCCCAGGAAGAAGGCCCTCTGGCGGGTGTTTCCACCGATATGGAAGCCCAGGCGTACTGGAACCTCGGCGCGCTGGACTGGGACCGCATTACCAACAAACCCAGCCTGAAAAAGCTCCGGGAACTGGGACTGAACGACGTGGCTGACGAGCTTTATCCCCCCGAAAAAAGCTAGGCCGAATCCGGTAACAAAAACTTACGAATTCAGACTATACTCCCGAATCATATTCCGGTTCTTTCCGGCGGTAATCGTATCAACCTCTGCCCAGGTAAGGCTGGTCTTTCGGCAGCTGTACTATTTCCAGCACGTTCACGTGATTCGGCTGGCAGGCCATGTAAACCGCCGCCGCGGCTATTTCATCCTGCTCCATCAACGGCACGACACCGTCCGGTCCGGGTGGAGCATCGTCCCGGCGTACCACTCCGGGATGCAGAATACCGCAGTTAATGTTATACTCACGGCCTTCCAGGGCAATCGTCTGGGTCAGTCCTACCAGCCCGAACTTGGCGCTGCTGTAGGGGGCGTTAGCCGGCCTCACCCGCGAGGCGGAAACACTCCCGATATTGATAATCCTGCCGCCGCCCTGTTTTTTCATAATCCGGAAAGCCGCCCGGGCGCACAGGAACTGACCGCGCAGGTTGGTAGCGATGACATCGTCCCAGATCTCGGTGGGAAGTTCATCGAACGGTGCCCCACCGAAGATACCGGCATTGTTCACCAGTATATCCAGCCGGCCGTAATGTTCCATCGTTTTTTTGAAAAGATTCTCGATTTGTTCCTCGACTCTCACATCGGTAGGGATAACCAGCGCCTCGGAACCGGCTTCTTTCACCTTCCCGGCGGTGGCATTGAGTCCTTCGAGAGTCCGGGCTGCCAGAGCGAGTTTGGCGCCTTCCCTTGCCAGACCGATAGCTATAGCCTTGCCGATGCTGCGGCTGGCCCCGGTAACTACCGCTATCGTATTTTCAAGCTGCTTCATAAATCACCTCTGATATCGGTTAAAAAGTGCCTTCATATATGTTCGGGTGCCTCTCACCCGATAACTCCCTTTTTTATAAAGTCATCTCTTTCAGTTCCGGGCTGACTTTCAATTCCGGTTCGGTGATTGCCTGGACGTCAGCGGCGGACCAGCCGGGCGCTGTTTCCCTGAGCAGCAGGCCGTCCGGGGTGACTTCGATAACGGCGGTATCGGTGACGATGAGGTCAACGCAACGCGGCGCCGTCAGGGGATAAGTGCATTCCCTGAGTATCTTGAATTCGTTGTTCCGGGTGACGTGGGTCATCACCACAATCAGGTAATAAGCCCCGGAAGCCAGGTCCATCCCACCGCCGATATTACCCGGCCGTCCCAGTTTGAACGTCCAGTTAGCCAGGTCGCCTTTTTCCGATACCTGCATGCCGCCGAGTACGCAGAGATCGATATGTCGGCCTCTTATCATGGAAAAGGACTCGGTGTGGTCAAAGAAGGACATGCCGGGCTTGCGGGTAGCGAACGTACCCGTGACATTGACCAGATGGAAGTCCTGCTCGGCTTCGGTTTCAGGGGCGGGACCGTAGCCCAGGCAGCCGTTTTCGGCGTGGAAAATCACCTCGATATCTTCGGGGATGAAATTAGCCGACAGCGTGGGAATACCGTAGCCCAGGTTGATTACCATGCCGTTGCGGAACTCTTTAGCTACCCGGAGAGCCATGGTCTGTGCATCGAGTTTCTCTTTCATTTCAGGTTCCTCTCCCCCGGACAGCGACGCGGTCGACGTATACCCCCGGAGTAACGATTGCTTCCGGATCGAGTTCCCCCAGTTCTACCAGTTCATCGGCTTCGACTATAGTGATTTTCGCGGCTCCGGCCATCACCGGGTTGAAGTTGCGGGAAGTCCCCTGGTAAACACAGTTGCCGTAGCGGTCGGCCCGGTAGGCGCGCACCAGGGCGAAATCGGCTTTCAGCGGGTATTCCATGATATGTTCACGGCCGTCGATAACGCGTTTTTCCTTGCCCTCCTCGATGACGGTCCCGGCGCCGGTAGGGATATAAAATGCTCCGACTCCCGCCCTGGCAGCCCGGATTTTCTCGGCCAGGGTACCCTGGGGAACGGTCTCTATTTCCAGTTCCCCGGCTTCCCACTGCTGCCATAGAGGGATATCCGTACCGGCTTCGCGCAGACTGGGAAAAGCGCAAATCACCTTTTTTACCTGCCGGTTCTGAATCAGGATGCCGCCGTCCTCGTAGTCGGGCGGGGTCAAACGGAACTCGGGGGCGCCCTCCGGGAGCCGGCCGTAGCCGGGTGTATTGGCAACGATGGTCAGGTTTTTCACCCCGAGTTTCTCTATAGCCAGAAGCAGGTTGGTGGGTGTGCCGTTGGCCGGGCCGAAACCGCCCATGAGGATAACGGCGCCGTCGAAGATATCAGCCACCGCTTCATCGAAATTCTTAGCAACCTTGTTTATCAAACCTCTCTCCTTCATCAGCCTATCGTGTCGTACCCAGGTTCAACCGAAGAAGAAATCGGCTATTCTTCGGGGTGCTCTTTTTCCTTATAGTCAGCGTAGAATTTCAAGCTGGAACTGATAATGTCGGCAATAGCGATGCCGGACTTGCCCTGTTTTTCATCCTGCTTCATTTCCTCCCGAAGCTCATCCAGTCCGGTCAACAATACATCAAGTTTCTCCTGAGACTGTTTTTCTTCGTGAATCACCCTGATAACGATTATTCCCAGGAAAATCAGCCCCACGCCTCCCAGCCCCAGCGCTATCTGTATCGGTAATGACGCGGCAAAACCGGCCGCCACGATAATCCCGATACCCGCCAGGATAACAACAGCGACGGCGACAGGGTAAATCCTGATACTTAACGACTTCATATAATCCACGGTAATTTCTAACGTAATCAATCAGGTCCGGATCCGGTGTTGCCTGACGCTCTGCCGGTCAACGACACAAGTACTGCTCTGAGATGATACCGATACCTCCTGAAAGCTATGGAATATTAGCCGGATAAGGCTGGTTTTTCGTATTACGCTCTAGTTTAATCCGTATGCGTCGGGTTGTCAAAAAATGTTATAATCGGCCGGTGTTCTTACTCCAGACAAAGAGGAGGTATGTCATGAACGTACTGGTATTGGGAGGCAGTGGACTCTTCGGGCGGAAAACCGCCGCGGCGTTACTCGCAGACCCGGAAATCAGGAGAGTGGTAACCATGGACCTGGCTCCGCCGCCGGAGTGGTTTATGAAATCAATCGGCGGATACCGGGACAGGTTTCACTATGTCCGCGGCGACGTCTCCCGGATTGAAGATATCCTTAGCGTGATGAGCGAGCATTATATCAACGGCGTTATCAACTGGGCTTTCATCATGGTGGGCCCCGATGCTCAGGTTGACCCGCGGTTGATTACTCGTGTAAATATACTCGGGATGAACAACGCTTTCGAGGCTGCCAGGATTATGAGAGCCAACCGCGTTATTTACGCCAGTTCGGAAACGGTGTACGGGCCCCAGGCGATGTACGGAGATAGGGAAGTAACCGAGGAAGACCAGACGAATCCCACGCATTCCTATGCCGTGTGTAAAAAATACGCCGAAATCATGGCAGTCGAATACTCCCGGCAGTTCGGGATGAGATTTACCGGGGTGCGCCCGACCATCGGCTACGGTCACGGCGGAAGGTCGCCGGCACAGTACTGGTCGGATATGCCGTCTTTATGCGCGGTGGGGAAACCGTTTTCCATGGAAGGCGACGGCAGGGGACTGGCTTCCCTAGTCTCCGCCGATGATTTGGCGGAGTTTACCCGGCTCCTCATCAAGGCGCCGTCCTCGCCGAATCCGGTATATAACGTCGGCGGTCCTCCGCAGTGCCCCCGCGACATGGCGGAAGCTGTCAGGAAATACATACCCGATGCCGATATCACTTTCGGCGACAAGCCAATGATGGACCCGGAAGGAAAGTCCGGGCTGCCCTGGCTGGTCAGCGGTCAGAAGGCTAAGAACGACTTCGGGTTT